>JBHEKO010000400.1:0-11420 GCA_041859475.1 Candidatus Hydrogenedentales bacterium | reverse complement strand
GCTGAACCGTCCCGTAGGGGCGGACGAGATCGCGGCGAGGTACTGGCGCGGCGCGGAGAAGTATCGGAAGGAGGGGGTAAAGCCGGGAGAATTGGCACTCAAGCCTTATGTTTACTATGACGAGAGGGAGGCCCGCGCCGAAGTCTCGTTTCTGGGCGTGATGCCGCTGTCGGCAGGCGAGCAGTTGCGCGTCGCGCTGGCTCGGCGCGATGGCGAGGCCCTTACCACCCAGACGATTTCGGAAATCCCTCGCGAAGGCCGGGGACAATTCACCTTCCCGCTCGGCGGACTCGCGGAAGGCGAGTATGAGCTTCGGGCAGAGTTGGCAGGCTCCGCACGAACAGCACGTGTAACCGCGCCGTTTCGTTATCCTGCGCAGCACCCCGAGGTTCCGTCACCCAAGGACGTGACGATTGGCCCGCTTGTCTCCGACCCGGTCCCCGTGGAATGCCGAGTCGAACCTTCGCCCGGCGGAGGAACCTATATGACCGTGGGCGGAACTCGCCTCGCGCTGGAGTCTTCGTTCTCCATTCCGAACAGCGGCGACAACCATCTGATATGCGCCAAGGTCTTGAACGCTACCGGTGAGCCCGAATGGCAACCCGTCCAATCCGGGGTCAACGTCATCGCGGCGAAGGGCCGATTCTACGCCTTGGAGCGACGGTTGCGGCCTGAGCCAGGGCGCGTCGTGGTGACAGACACCATTACCAATCTCACCGGCGAGCCCCAGGGGGTGGTGTTTCACAATCGGCTGAGTGTGCGCGATGCGGAGTTTGAAAAGGCGCTTGTGGCGGCAAAGGAAACATATCGCCTCGTGGAGGATTGCCCGCTCAAATTCTGTCCGTCCGTCTTCCTCGTGAAGCCCGGCCTGGGTGTTGGTCTCGTTGCCTTGGACGATGTCTACATTGTCCAGAGCCGCGGCGCTTCGGATGGCAAGACATGGGTGGACCTCTCTTCCAGAGAATTCGCGCTGGACGCCGGCGCCGCTTATACGTTCGAGTGGGCTGTCTATGCGAATGCCACCGGTGACTACTTCGATTTTGTCAACGCGATCCGCCGTGACGAGCGTCGCAACGAGGTCACTGTCGAGGGAGGCCTCTCGTTCCTGCAGGGGACACAACAGCGTCGCGACGCCGCCCTTGTGCCTGGCCCCGAATACTTTGCCCTGCGCGAGCCGAAGTATGTCACGCTCGGGTGCCTTTCCTGGTGCACGGACGATCCCGCGGTCTCGGTGGAAGGGATCGAGTTCGTCGAACACCCCCAGGAACGCAAGCAAGTTCGCGCGATGATGGATGCTCTGGCAGTAGTCCGGCCTGACGCTAAGGGCATGTTTCATGTCGCACACCAGCTTTACGCGACAAACCGCCCTGATGAGCGATTTCCCGACTCGAAAGTTATCGGCCCCGATGGCAAGCAAGTAGTCTATCCCTATGAGTACACGAACTGTTCCTATTTCTCCGCGGAGCGCGTCGCGGACAACTGGCGCTGGTGGATCTTCTATCCCACCCTCGAGAACTCCTTCGGAAAGGCTCTCCTGAATAGCGTGGATGTCATGATGGACGAGATGGGAGCCGAGGGCGTGTTCGCGGACGGATTCCTCTTCGGTTACGGGGGCGAATACACCTATGACCGTTGGGACGGGCGTAGCGCCGACATCGACCCTGCTACACACGCCATCGTACGCAAGAAGGCCTCCGTACTCCTTGTCACCCAGGATGCCATGGCCGCATGGTGCGGGAAGATTTGGGCCAAGGGCGGCGTCGTGATCGCAAATGGCGTGACCCCGACCCGCTCGCTATGCGCGCTGCCCGTCATCACCGACAAGGAAGTTACCGAAGGCCCCGACGTCGCACTTCTCCCGACGCCAGTCACGCTCGGCAACCCCGCCGTGTGCCGGTCGGAGGAAGGCGTCTACGAAGACGTGTTGAGCAAGCTTCGCTGGGGAAACCTGTACTTCTACTATAACGAACCCGCGACGTTGGCCTACGAATCCGTCCCCAAACGAATGTATCCCATCACCGTGCAGGAAGTGCATGCGGGATACGTCAAAGGGAAGGAACGCTTGATCACAATGCACAGCGGCGTTTACGGCTGGCCCGAGGTCCATGATCTTCACCTGGCCTATCGCTATGACGGACGGGGCCATCCGATCTGTGCGGGGTTTGTCACTGCCGTCGAGCCCAACTCCGTGCGCACCCGCATCGAACTGGAGGACAATGAGTGCGCTGTTCTCGAACGCATCCCCATCCGTATCGAAACCAGTGCGCCAGTCCACGTCATCGTTGAACGTGCTGCTGATACCGGTCTTCGCCTCTGCCTCAACGGGCAAAGCCCGATACGCATAACTTCACCAAACGCCGCACCTCGCGACATCACCCTTGATGGCCCGCAGGAAATCGTCTTGCCATTCCCATAGCCTCTCCGCTTGCTCTCCGGCAGCCACTGGTGAACACACTGCTCTTCCGGACCTGCGGTGATTGGCCTGTGTATTATGGGCGCAGCAAATGTGCGCAAGGCTGAGGCGTGCCCGCGTCATCATCCCATGCGTTGCACGACCGAAGACCTGTCTTTTTGTAGTGACTGCCATTTGCTTCCTCGTGCCCATTAGCGCAGCATCTACCGCTTACCCTACCTTCCATCTGGCACTTTCTTTGGTTGACTGACGGCGACGCGGGGCGCTATCCCATACATAGCCGGACTTTCAAGGCTTGACAAAGATCTAACTGAGGTCTATGCTTCGGACACGGGTCCGGTTACGTGTTCGAAAACGTAATCGGGGGCATGTGCGGGCTTTTTGACTAGCTTGAGGCACGCTCGAAGTCTGGAGTGGGGAAACGTGCCGCAGACGCGGGCGATTGGGTAGTCAGCGTGAATAAGCGCGTGGTGGTGATCGATACCGGCTACGATTCCTTTGACCAGGAACGGGCGATCCTGGAAGCGTCGGGCTATTCCCTAGAGGTTTTCCCTGGCGACCGGCAAGATTGGGCAGGGAAGGCCGCGTTTGCACAGGGGGCCGAGGGGATGCTTGTACGCTGGACCAATGTCAACGATGCGTTCCTGAGCACGGCATCGACATTGCGCGCAATCGTGCGCTACGGCGTGGGGTACGACAACATCGACGTGGCCGCCGTCACGGCCCGCGGCATCCCCGTCTGCAATGTGCAAGGCTACGCCAATCACTCCGTGTCCGACCACGCGTTGGCCCTCATCTTTGCCTGCGTCCGCGGGCTTCGTGCCGGCATGGACGGATTGCGTCCGCACTACGCCGCGCCGCCCACGCAGCATATGCCCGAGCTACACGAACTGACGCTGGGCATCATCGGACTTGGGCGTATCGGCGGAACCCTGTGCGCGAAGGCGCATGGACTATTCGGCCGCGTCGTCGCCTGCGACCCCTACATCCCAACGGGCCGTTTCAGCGAACTCGGGGCCGAGGCGTGTTCCTTGGAACAGCTTCTGGCGGTCTCCGAAGTTGTCAGCCTTCACTGCAATCTCACGGACGAAACGCACCATATCATTGGGTCATCGGCATTGAACGCGATGCGCCCCAATGCCATCGTCATCAACACGGCGCGCGGACCGGTCGTGGATGAAGACGCCCTCACGGACGCACTCCTCTCGGGCCACGTGTTTGCCGCGGGACTGGACGTCTTCGAAGACGAGCCGCCAAAGGCAAACCGCGATGCCCTACTCCAGCATCCCCGCGTTGTCGCGACAGGGCACTATGCGTGGTACAGCCAACGCGCCAGCCGCGAACTCCAGCGCCGCGCGACGCTGAATCTCGATGCGTTGCTTCGGGGAGAGATCCCCGAGGATTGTCTCAACAAGAGTGTGAAACGTGCGAGCAGCGCGTAACCGGACACAGAGAGAACCCTAATGGCATGTACCGTCAATGATATCGCGCGTGTGGCTGGGGTGAGCCGCTCGACGGTTCTGCGGGCCCTGTCAGGTAAGCCGGATATCTCCATCGACACCCGCGAGCGCATACAAGCCCTTGCCGCGACCATGAAGTACCGCCCCAACTACATCGCCCGCAGTCTGACCCAGGGAAAGACAAACATCGTTGGCGTGGTTGCAAAGCCGAGCATCTACTATGCGTCGCATTCCGTTATCGAAGCCGTGGAGCGCGGCCTTCGCGAAGGCGGTTACTCCACGATGCTGCTCATTACCGGGAAAGAGACCGGAACCGACGACTCCGTCGTGGAGCGGCTCATGAAGAATCGCGTTGACGGCGTGATTGCCGTGCCCGGCGCGATGACCGCCCCAGCGACCTACCGCGAACTTGTCGATTCAGGGGTTAAGCTGGTGATCCTGGACAGCCAGATCGAAGGCGTGCCCGCACCCCAGATTACGGGCGACAATTACCGGGCGGGATGGCTGGGCGCGAAACACCTGATCGAGCTGGGCCACCGGCGCATTGCATACCTCGGCATTCCCCAGTTCACTACCGTTGGCAAAGAACGCACCAAGGGCGTGGAAGACGCATTTGCGGAAGCGGGCATTCTCCTCGACAGGACGTTCTTCCGTGACGTCGATTTCAGCGAATCTGCAGCCGAGTCGTGTGTCGCCGAGTTGCTCGCGGCGAGAGTCCGCCCAACGGCATTGCTCGTGCGTCACGACGTAGTAGCCCGAGGGGCGATGCGCGCAGTCTACGCCGCCGGCTTGTCGATCCCCGAGGATATCTCGATTGTCGGAAGCGGCGACATGTTGGGAAGCGACATGTTTCGCGTGCCGTTAACGACCGTTCGCTTTCCCGCAAAACAGATCGCCGATCTCTGCGTTCGCAAACTGTTGGACATGCTTGCCGGCAAGGACGTACAGCCGGGAACTACGATATTGGACGTCGAATTGGTGGTGCGACAGTCGACCGCGCCGCCGCGATAATCGAGTCAAACCGTCGGGCAACGGAATACGGTAGGAGGGGGCGTACCCATGAGCAGTGTGGCAAAGCTTGCGGGGAAGAGGGCGCTGGTGTCCGGGTCGGGCACGGGCATTGGCCGCGAGATCGCCCTGGAATTCGCACGGCAAGGGGCGGACGTGGTGCTGCACTACGCCCACAGCGATGCCGGGGCGAAGAGCGCCGTGGACGAGATAATCAAGATAGGTCGTCGCGCAGCCGCATTCAAGGCGGACTTCGACAACGTGGACGACGTCGAGGCGTTGGGGAAATCGGCCCTGGATTTCCTGGGTGGCGTGGATTGCCTCGTCAACAACGCGGGCATCACCTTCAACAAGCCTTTCCTGAACGTGTCGCGCGAACAGTTCGACCGCATGTATCACGTGAATATCCGCGCGCAGTTTTTTCTTACGCAACGGATCGTCGAGTACATGATGGAGCACGGCGGCGGGGCCATCTGCAACATCACGTCGATCCACGGCGTGCAGGGTGCGCCGGAGCATTCGGTGTACGCAGGCACCAAGGGGGCCATCATCGCGTACACGCGTTCCCTCGCCGTCGAACTTGCCCACAAAGGCATCCGCGTCAACGCCGTCGCGCCGGGCTGGGTCACGGTCGAGAACTACTATAACGTCCTCCCTGGATTCAACGAGGAAGACGCAAAGAAGGATGCTGCAGAGAAGGTTCCGCTGGGGAGGTCCGGCATCCCGCTGGACATCGCTCGCCTAGTGGCATTTCTGTGTTCGGAAGACGCGGGGTACGTGATCGGGCAAACGATTGTCGCGGACGGAGGAACGACGTCGTTGATGTCGTTGATCTCCGATTTCCGCAACGAATCATCCGCGCGCTTCGGCAAGGGATACCTGCCGGGAATCTGAATGGTGTTGTCACGGGCATGGCGAGTGAATCAAAGACGACTACTGAGGGAGGAAGTCTCATGAGCCTTGGCAATCAGGCCGCCGGTTTGGGCGCCGGTGGTTCCAGGATGTACGCGTTTGTGGTCGCTTTCGTAGCATCCGTGGGTGGTTTCCTGTTCGGATATGATTTGGCCATTGTCTGCGGGGCCAATCTTTATCTGAAGGACGTCTTCGACTTGACGGAAGTGGGATTCGGCTTTGCCACGGGCAGCGCAACCATCGGGTGTATCGCGGGTCCCTTCCTCGGAGGCTGGATGTGTGACGCCTTGGGTCGGAATCGCACCATGATGGTCGCGTGTGGCTTGCTGGGGATCGGCTCGATCTTCACCGCCATTCCAAACGACATCGTTACGTTCAATATCTTTCGTATTGTCGGTGGCATTGGAGTTGGGCTCTGTTCCGTGGCCTCGCCCATGTACATCTCCGAAGTCGCACCCCCGCGCATGCGCGGCGGCTTGGGCGTCATGTATCAATTGGCAATCGTCGTCGGGAGCATCGCAGCGCCGTTCATCTCGTACGTGATCATCAAGACCACGCCCGAATCCGTCTGCTGGCGATGGATGTTCGCATCGGAGCTCATTCCGGTCATCGTGTTCATCGGATTGCTCGCCGTGCTTCCCGAGAGCCCGCGCTGGCTCGCGGGCCGTGGCCGCAACGAGGAAGCCCTTGCCATCCTCACGCGCGTCGATGGCCCCGATTCGGCAAAAGGGGAGATGGACGCGATTCGCATCTCGCTTCAGGAAGTAGCGGGACGCTGGTCCGAGTTGTTCGCGCCCGGCATGCGCTATGCCCTCCTGATCGGCTTCTTGCTCGCCTTCTTCAATAACTGGACAGGATGGAGCGTGATGAGCGGCTACATTCCCATGCTATTCGAGGCTTCCGGTCTCGACGACCGCTCCCAGGCGTTTTTGCAGTATGCGGTTACGTACGGCTTCATGGGTGTTGTAACCATGATCGCGTGCTGGACTGTAGACCGCGTGGGGCGCCGGCCGCTCTGGCTTTTTGCGTCCGTCCTCATGGCCATCGTCACAGCGCTGGCGGGGGCCGTCTTCCACTTTCATCTCAGTGGCGGCTTGGTCCTCGTCGTCATCATTCTGTGCACGGTTCCCCACGGCATCGCGCTGGGACCCTTGCCATGGCTCATGATGTCGGAGATCTTTCCCACGCGTCTGCGCGCGAAGGCTTTGTCGTTGACGACGGCATTCCTATGGCTGACGATCTTCAGCGGCGCGCAACTGTTTCCGCTCCTTTCGCAGCGTTCAACTGAGTTGACCGGCTCGGTGGGCGGCGCATTCTGGCTGTTCACCGCCGTGTGCATACTCGCATTCTTCTTCGGCTTATGGATTCTGCCCGAAACTAAAGGCAGGACCTTGGAGGAGATTTCGGCTTCGTGGAAACGCAAAGCATCCTGACAGGGAGAACAGCACCATGAAGAGTCGCAGAGAATTTCTTGAGATGACCGCGAAAAGCGCAGGGGCTCTGTGTTTGGCGGGCGTAGCCACTTCGGCCCTTGCGGCGGAAGCGCCCGCCCGCGTAGCGCCTCCCACGAAGAGCAAACTGATCGAGGTTCTGACGAAAGTGGGCAAACCGCCGCGCATCGTCACGAATCCCGACGGTACCAGCATCCTTCTGCTTCCCTATGGGGGGCGCGTCTTGGGATTGTTCGCTCCAGGGAGCGAGGAGAATTTCTACTGGACCCATCCCGCGCTCGCGTCGGTCGACACGGCCAAAGAATTCTACGCGAGCACGGACTGGAAGAACTCCGGTGGCGATCGCACGTGGCTGGCCCCGGAGGTGGACATCTTTCTGCCGAAGTATCCCGACACGTCCACCTACTTCCAACCTCGCGAATTGGACCCGGGCGACTACAAGGCTGTAGAGCAAGATGACTCCCTGCAACTCGTCAACGAATTGAAGCTGCACCTGTCGCGGCCCAACCGCGATGTCAGTCTGCGGATGGCAAAGAGTGTTGTGCCCGCGGCCAACCCGCTTCGTTTCGAGAAGAACATCGACCAAAGCGGCGTCGCCTTTGCCGGATACACCCAACTGACCCAACTCGAAATGCTGGGGGCAAATACCGCCGAAGCGCCCATGGTCGGCCTTTGGAATCTCGTGCAGATGCCCCACAACGGCGACCTGCTCATCCCCGTGTACAGCATGACCACACCGAAGATTTGGTTTGGCGAAATCACCTCGGACGACCTCATCGTGGGCAACCATCTCATTCGGTACAAGATGCGCGCCAAAGGCGAGCACAAACTCGGTGTGCGCGCTGTCGCAACTACCGGACGCGTCGGGTACCTGTATGGCGCAGGCGATACCTCCGCGCTCATCGTTCGCAGTTTCAGCGTGAATCCCTCGGGCGAGTATGTCGACGCTCCTTGGAAAGACCCCGAGGACCTTGGCTATTCGACGCAGGCTTGCAACGTCAATAGCGCGCTGGGCGCGTTCAGCGAACTCGAATACCACATCCCTGCAATCGGCGGAAAAACGGGCGAAAGCCGCTGCAACGACGCCGCACAAGTGTGGGCCTTCCGCGGGTCCAACGAGCGCATTCTCGCAATCGCGCGTTGCCTCTTGTCGCCGGAAGTGTAGTCGCGAAACGGAAATGAATATGGGCTCCATCTCAAACAAATCGGTTGTGACCTTCGGGGAACTCTTGTTGCGCCTGGACCCGCCTGCCATGCAGCGATTCACGCAGGCGGATTCCTTCACGGCACGTTACACCGGCGCGGAAGCGAACGTCGCGGCATCGCTCGCGGGCTTCGGCATGGAAGCGTTCGCCGTTTCCAAAGTGCCCGAGCACGAGATTGGGCAAGCTTGCGTGAATTACCTGCGGCGCTTCGGAGTGCGCACGGAGTATATCGTGCGCGGCGGCGACCGCCTGGGCATTCTGTATGTGGAGACGGGCTTCTCGCAGCGCCCGTCGAAAGTGATCTACGACCGGAATCACAGCAGCATTCGCGAAGCGAACCCTACCGAATTCGATTGGAGGGCCATCTTTGCGGGCAAGGACTGGTTTCACTTCTCCGGCACCGCGCCCGCGCTCGGCACGAACGTAGTCGCCGTGCTCGAAGACGCGCTCGACGCTGCTAAGGCGCTCGGCATCACGACAAGCTGCGACTGCAACTATCGCAGCAAGTTGTGGGGACCGGAAGAGGCAGGGCGCGTGCTTTCCAGTCTGATGGGTCGCGTCGACATCCTAATCTGCGGCGTCGAGGATGCCCAAAAACTCTTTGGCATCCACGCGCCGGCTGATCTCGTGGGAGGCGAGGAGGCCCACGCCTCCTACGTCGCCAATCGATTGCGCGATCACTTCGGTTGCACATGGGTCGCCATGACCATGCGCGGCGGCCAATCCGCATCGCTCACGCAGTACGCCGGAATGATCTGCGGTTCGGATGGAAGTTGCTTCAGCAGGACCTACGCGATCGAAGTCGTGGATCGCGTCGGCGCTGGGGATGCCTTCGCGGCTGGCATCATTTACAAATTGCTGTCGAATGCGTCTGCGCAGGAAGCCGCGGAATTCGCCGCGGCGTCCGCATGCCTGAAACACACGATCCCCGGCGACTTCAACATTGTGTCCGTCGCCGAAGTCGAACAACTACTCGCTGGCGGCCAGGGTGGCCGTGTCCAGCGTTAGGATAAGGAATACGTCCGTGAATAAGTCCGATATGTTGAAACGAATCCACGACGAATGGCTGGTGCTCATCTTGCGGGGCGACACGGCCCAACAAACGGAAGAGACGTTCGACGCCTTGATCGAAGGAGGCGCGACTTTGTTGGAGGTGCCATTCACAACGGAGGGCGCCCCGGGCATCATTCGCCGCCTGCGAGAGAAGCATGGCGACCGCGTTATCGTCTCGGCGGGAACGGTTACCACGCGCGAGCAGGCAAAGGCAGCCATCGACAACGGCGCGCAGGGCATTGTCTCTCCGAACATCTTCGCGCCCGTCGTGGAAGAAGCCGTCAATGCGAACGTCGTATCCGCTCCGGGATGCTTCACGCCAAGCGAGGTCGCCGATGCCATGCGGATGGGCGCGGATATCATCAAGCTATTCCCATGCGACATGGTGGGCCCGCGCTTTGTATTCTTCATGCAGGGCCCGTTTCCCGGCGTACGCATCATGCCCGCCGGAAGCATCACGATCCACAATATGGAAGCCTACAATGCGGTGGGTGCGTTTGCGGGTGTTGCGGGCGTGACCACCGAAATGCCTTTGGCGGATGCCGTGAAGAATAGACGCTTCGCCGAAATCACCGCCTGCGCCCGCGAATGGACGGCGGCGGTTCGAAAGATGAAAGCGGAGGAGATTGCGAAATGAGCGTCGTGGAGACATCCGGCTTCAGACGCCTGCCGATTTCCGAAATGGAATTGCGCATCGCAGCGTTCGAGGCGCGCCTGAACGCGTCCATGCGCTCCACTCCCGATTCCAAGCAATGGGTGCGGGACGCGTTGCGTCGCAAGGGAGCGGGGCGCTGCCCTGTCCGCATGAAGCGCCTCTCGCTGGATATCATCCTCAAGTACGGAGATTCACTTGCCGGGCTTTTCGATAGCTATCCCGACGATGTCGTCGCCGTGATTCCTTACGACATCACGCTCGGATATCAACCGCCCGACAAGTCACCGCGCATCAATCCCGTCGAGGCGATGACGCGCGGCATGGAATGGGTGGACGAGTGGGGGACACGATGGGGCCACGCATTCGGAGGCGTCGGCGCGACCCCCGTGGATTACCCGCTAAAAGACTGGTCCATGCTCGATGCCTATCTCCGCGAAGAGATGCCTTCCGCGAATACCCCCGGTCGCATGGACGACGCCGAACGCGTGCTGGCCATGCACAAGCCATCGAAGTACTGCTTCGGAATCGTACACTTGGCCTTGTTCGAGCGACTCCATTCGCTGCGCGGCATGGAGAACGTATTCACCGATTTCTACCTGTGCGAACCGGAAGTCCACAGACTTCTCGACGCACTCGAAATCTACCTGCTTCAAATGGTTCATCGCTGGGCGGACCTTGGTGCGGACGCGGTCTTCATGACGGATGACTGGGGTTCGCAAAATGGCCTGCTTATTTCTCCAGACCTCTGGCGCGCTCTGTTCAAGCCTTACTACAAGCGTGTCTTTGAAGAGATCCACGCGCTCGGTATGGACGCGATCTTCCACAGTTGCGGAAACGTCACGGCGATAGTCGGCGACCTCATCGACATCGGCTTGGACGTGCTCGATCCCGTGCAACCCGGGGCGATGAACATCGAGCACCTTGCCCGCGAATACGGCGGCTCCCTGGCATTCAGCGGGGCGGTCGACATTCAAGACCTACTCGTGCGCGAATCGCCGGAGCGCATCAAAGAGGAACTCCGCCGTATTGTCGATACCATCGGAAAGCCGTTCGGCGGCGCGTTGCTCCTGGGTCCTGCGAATGTGATGACTCCAGACATCCCGTTTGAAAACCTTGTGGCGCTCTTCGAAGCCGCGCACAACTACGAATAGAAGGCGAAGACCGTTTCATGAATATTCAAGCCTCCGATCTGAAGAGACTAGTGACCTCGATCTTCACGGGGCGCGGCCTTTCCGCGCGCGACGCGGGCATCATGGCCGATTG
>JBHEKO010000368.1:0-3129 GCA_041859475.1 Candidatus Hydrogenedentales bacterium | reverse complement strand
GCAGAGTTTTCCGGAGACGTTCTGACGGGCGACCCCACGCTTGGGCCGCCGATGCTGAACCACGGCTACGACTACTTCGACGGCTATCCGCCGATTATCACGTTCATCGACATCGGGCAAGCGCTGTTCATGTTGGTGATGGGGTTCGTGGGCTACACCGCCTTCACGAGCCGCTTGAAGAAACGAGGACCGCGCGCGGCATTCTGGTACGGGTTTCGGCGGGTGAGCGTGCTCTACGCGCTCGCTTCGATCGATTCGCTCGTATTGCCCCTTCTCGAGAAAGGGCGTTGCGAGTGGGACAACTTCCTGTATAGGGGCACCTTCTCGATGATCGCCTTTGGCGCGATGGCGTCGTTTGTATGCACCGTACTCCTGCCCAATGCGGACAAGCGAATCCGAATCGGTGTCCTACTGATGATGGCGCATTCCTTGCTCTATGCCTTCCCCGTTTTCGACCGGCACACGTGGGCGGACAACCTCCTCAACTTGCCCCACTTCCCTTTCGGCCTCCTGGGACTGACCGCCGTGGCCATTGCCGGCAGCTGTTACGGGCAATGGCACGTGATGGACCCCGAGAATCCCATCACCGGTTTCCAGAAACGCATCGTCCCCATCTCCTCTGGCGCGTTTGTGGGCGCGTATTGCATGGACTGGATGCAGCCCGCGCAGCATCACGACGTAAACGCGTCTCTGCAATTGCAGGCACTGTATATGGGCGGATTCATGCTGATGATTTTCTTCGCTTTCGGCAGGGTTGGCTTCCGGTTTCCGCTACTAAGCAGTCTGGGCAAGAATCTGCTGTTGATGTTCGCCGTAGGGGGATTGGGCACCAGCATCTACGTCAGCCTGCTTCCAAAATCCTTGCTGCTTGAGTCTCCCTTCCTGGCGATGACACTTGCGGGCATTGTGCCCATCGCCGTTCTCTCGTATGCCGCGGTCTGGTTGGATCGCCGCGGCATTATGGTGCGCGCATGAGCGCCCGGTGGAAGATTCGCAAACAGCAGGTGGCGCTGGGTGCGCTCATCTTGATTCCCTACTGCGTGGCGTTTCACATCGGCACGCTGAAAGGACGCGCGGCAGAAGCGTTTGCGAAAGAGGGCAACGCTATCGTGGGAATCGCCCGATTGGCGTCGGCGTATGCGCTTTCCCACGAAGGCCAGTGGCCGCCCATGGATAGTGCCGGGCGCCGTTTTGCCTTTGCCCCGAATAGCATTCCCGAAGGATTTTCCATCGGGCAGGAATTCAAGTACCCGCTCGTTCGCGACGCACAGGCCGTGTTACTGGGACCGATTGGACGGCACGGCGCATTGCCCCTGGAGCCCTCGCCGGACCCGGCAAGCTGCTTCTACGTGGGGTATGCGGTCGCGTCGGAAGCGGAAGGTATGGCGCTTGTCGACGCCTTGAAGCGCGGCATCGCGGATGGAAAAGACATTACCTTGGAAGCGGGCCAAGGCACGCTGAGCGGCCACGTTCTTTACGCAATGCGGAGAGAATTGTACAAAACGCTTGCGGCAGATGCCGTGATGGAGCAAGAGACTCCCAAAGTACATGCAACATTTCCCGTTGTCATTCAGCGCCCGCGCGATGGCCATGCGTGGGTGGTGTATTCGGATTTGCATGCCGAGTATCTCCCCTATCCCGGCCCCTTTCCACTAACGCGAGCATTCGTGGAGGCCTTGCACTAAACGCGCAGGAAGATGCCCTTTCGGTAAAGATACCGGACGAATGCCAGTGAGAAGGCCAGCGAGAGGACTACTCGCAGAAGATAGCCGACCTCCGGGCCGGTTATGCTCGCAAGACCTCCCCCGACAAACCGATCGGCCAAGGCGTTGAAGTCCATGAAATTCCGGGCAAGATAGATCGTCAGCGCATTCGCGCCGATCCAGATGAACGGGGGCGTCCACCAGCGTATCTTCCAAACGTCCACAATGAGATGAAAAAGCCCCAACAAGAAGACACTCAATCCGCCTGCGAGCAATACATAAGATGGCGTCCATATCATCTTGATGATCGGCGTCTGGAGTCCAAGGAGTAGGCCCAGGACGGTCAGAATTGCGCCGCCGCCGACTAGATAGGCGGCCTTCTTCATGGGCGACAGCGATTTCGCGATGAGCAACTTGGCGGAGAATACCCCCATCAGGCACGAACTGACCGCCGAAATCGTCCCAAGGATACCGTTGGCGTCCCAGTCGCCATCGTGCTTTCGGCCCGGTAGAAAGTGGGCGTCCACATAGGCCGTCCACGTTTCGTTCGACTCCCAGGAGACGGCGTTATGCCCAGGCAAAGGCACGAAACACAGCAGAAACCAATAGACCACGAGAATGCCGGCACAGATTCCCACGAGACTTCGAGTCCCCAAATGGCAAAAGAGCAGTCCCGTTATCAAGTAGCAAATGGCCAGCCGTTGCAGCACGCCCATCAGACGGATATCCGACCACCCGCTTCCCATGCCGCCGTAGTAAATCAACCCAAGGACGTACATGAGAACGGCGCGGCGGACGATGCGCTTATAGGCGGCGAGCTGCCCTTTGCGTTCAAGAAGTTTCCCCAAGGAAAACACGACCGACATACCCACGACAAAGACAAATAGCGGAAAAATGAAATCGTAGAAGGTGAAGCCGATCCACTTCGCGTGGTCCAGTTGGGGCAGAAGCACCGATTTCACGGACTCTCCGCACAGTCCAACGATACCCAATGCAAGCCCTGTTCCCCCGGCTAGCCAGAACATATCGAATCCGCGCAACACGTCCACGCTGAGAATTCGATCGTTCACGGCGTCTGCTTTCGCGTCTGCTATATCGGCGCTCATCGTCTTCCCCCTGGCAATACATCTCTTCACGGCACGCAGAGATACCCTCTCCGCAAAGGGGAAAGTATGGACCTCCAAAACGAAGATCGTCAATTGTTTTGAATTCCACCGCCATCTCCCGTATAAGGTGCGCCTATGAACATTCAAATGATCGGTGCGGGAAGTTGGGGGCTGGCGCTCGCGCGGCTGTTGGCGGCGAACGGGCACGACGTGCGTCTATGGTGCCGCGAAGAAGACGACCCCGATGCGTTGCGGAAAACACGGCAAAGCCGCTATTTCCTGCCCGGCGTGACGTTGCCGGACCGCGTGGACGTATCCCG
>JBHEKO010000219.1:0-10924 GCA_041859475.1 Candidatus Hydrogenedentales bacterium | reverse complement strand
TCGTCCGAATACACTTCCGTCGAAGGGATTTGCTTAGCCGCGATCTTGCAGAACAGGCAGTCGTTGTCCATCGGCGAATCACCTTTCTTCAGTCCATTGCGTAACTGAGCGTACATCAGCCCCACGCCGAGGCGCAATTCGACTCAGTCACGCGGGTATGCGTCCAAAACGGGACATTGGCCAATGCTCCCTGAGAATCGGTACGTTCTTGTTCACGCTCGGATACAATCCGCCGCCTCCACCATTCTTGCCCTCCATAGATTATCCCGCACGTGAGTTCTGCACGGTCGAGGGAGAAGAGTTCCGTTCTCGGCTATCATTTGCAGGGTTTCTTGTTGGGCACTTGAGGATGTGCGTATCTCAAGATGAGAGAATTCGAGTTCAATGAACTGAAAAGGCGAGAAATGAAGCATGGACTTCCATTGCGCTCGCCGCATATGCCCAATTTTCAGGCTGGGAACGTGTTGCGGAACTCTCGATGCTGCGCCTTGTCCTCGTATCTATCCTCCAAGCTCATTAAATCCTCATTGGTATACGCAGAGCGAACCCGTTCCACCTTCACCCGCCGCGCAGCTTCGTCGACGCCGTAATCAATCCGCCACGTGCGGTACGCGATTTCCCACTGTGTACCGGCTACCGGCCGGATGCGCTTGCGCTGTTGGTCGAAGGGGAGCTCGCGGAGTTGTTGACGGAGGAAGGCGCGGATTGCCTGAACCCCGGCCCGTTCCAGCCAAGCGAGTTGCTTCTCGGCTTCGAGGGCAAAGCACACGTCCCACAGATCCTCGGCCAGATCTTCGACCCAGCCGCCCTTCGCTTCGGGAAAGCTGTCGGCGTAGGGTAGGTAGGGCTTGAGGTCGAGAATGGGCGTGCCGTCGAGGAGGTCGTGGGGGCCGACATTCACGCGCAGGCCTTGGATCGAAACCAGTTCCACACAGGAGAGGCCAATGGGGTTGGGGCGGTATGGAGCGCGGCTGGCGAAGACGCCGACCTTGCGCGAGGCCCGCGGTGGCTGGACCATGGGCCTCCAATTCGGGTTGTGGTGAAAGACGTAAATCAGCCAGATATGCGAGAAGCCCTCGAGATCCTGCAAGGCCTGCTCGTAGTTGTGGCCTTTCTCCAACAGAACACTGCCGTCGTCTGATTCCGAGATAGGCGACTGACGTGCGGCGTCGTAGGGATGCCGCGCGGCGCAGTGGAATGTTCCAATGGGTTCAAGTTGCATGGGGGACCTTTCGTAACCAAGTAACCAGGGTCGGCAAACCGCGGCCGGGCGCGCTTTTCCTGACATAATGCTCTTGCGAATTCCGAAGCTCAAAAGCCCACGGAAGACCTTACATCCGAGTGCTTATTGCAGATGCAACGGAAAAGAAGGGGGTGAGTTTCAGCTATCTGCGTCAACTGCGAATTGAGGATGTGCTTCTGGGGAAGAGGCAGAGACGGGGAGCTTGGGTCTGGAGTCGAGGTCTTCTGCTGGGCCTGGGCGGTACTCTGCTGAGCGCGTGCGCGGATTGCGTGGGAAAGGGGTGGGGGGGCGTCTGAAGAGTAGTAAGTTGAGACGAATCAGAAGGCCATGCCGCAGTAAGGTAATTGGGGTCTGCGGTCGTAAGTTCTGCATGGTCAGGAAGACATTCCACATCAAGGCCCGGCCCCAAATTCTCCGACCTTAGTCCAACTCTTGGTCTCCAGTCTCGAAGCGGTTAGTCTGACTCAGAAGTTCAGAAAAGACATCCAAGTCAAGGCGATACAGGCACTTGCAGCCAGTCGTGTACCTGTCAGGAGGCGCGAATTCTCGTGGAGTTGGGTATGCGATTTGGATATCTCTCATGAAGCTCCGCAGGATGCCAACGGCCACGGCCTGCATCTTGCTGCCCGTGGGTGCCACGACAATGCGCTCAAGAGCACTATAGTCATCGTAGATGTCCAGAAGGCATTCAAGTGTTTCTCGGTAATCGAGTGTGCTCGCAGTCTTGTCCTCTCTAGAAGGAAGGCTCTCGGTATTGTTGAGTTTCCTAATTGCTCCTGGCCTCCATCCGTTCTCTCGCGATGGAGGCACCCCATGGACTAGGGTGATGGTTGATGGCTGAATCTCCATCCGCAAGGCAGAAAGCTGATCTATGTTGAACGATGGAAATGCCACGAGTCTAACTGGTTGGCCCTGTAGTGCAACGGATGATAACTCAGGGACAATTGCAACGCCAGACACACCCCTGGACAAGAACATCGTGTCGTAGATCGTGAATTCCTTCTTGGTGACACTGCTTTCATCGGGGGGATACGTCACGGCTTCGACATAGAGAACTGACGTTTGCTTAATGCCGCGAGGTGAATCCGCAAGCGAAGTGATCAACTGGACAATTAGTAGACGTGACATCGCCGATACGTCAATAAAGAGTCTCCCATCGACATTTGCCACGGCCTCTGCCACTCGCTCACCCATGCCGGCTGGGCGCTCACGGTCGTAGACAAGCGAATCCGAGCAAACACTATTCAGCTGCTCAAGCGCGCTTACGGCGCCAGCGGCATTTTGAGGGAGGTTCGGTAAATAACCTATTTTCACCACAGCGACACCGTCTGTACATGCCTTCAGTAGAAGTTGTGGTACTCTGGCGGCGCGGTCCTCGAAGCCCGCGCAGAAGACGAGTCCATCGCCAGGCCCTATATCCAGTCCACTGCTTTTCATAAGGCATGGTTTGTTGAGTCTGCGGAGCTTCTGGTCGATTCGACTCACTGCTTCCATTTACCTATCCTCTGAAGCAATTTCGGAAATGTCCATTTGGCTGTCTGCCGCGCCACTTACATCGCCCTCTAGGCTGCTTTTCAAGCGATGCGTGCGTTCGAATTCCTCGGGATTCAGCAGAAGCTGTTCGATCTCTTCGCGCTCCAGCTGTACAGAATCTCGACGACTAAACGTAAGCTTGAAATGGGGCAACAGCGAACGTCTCAGATAGAGGCGTGATACTACTTTGCCTCGCCGACTTTTGCCACGGGGATCCTCTATGAAGAGGGAATACCTGAGAAGCTCTCTGTACATGCTCTCCGCTTGCTCGCTTAGCGAAAGAGCTTCGAGCGGTTCAATTCGTGAGGCCAAATGAGGAGGATTTCCCGATTCGTTCTTTGATTCCCTATACTTCAGATATGAGAATGCGACGGCGCCAAAAGCGGTGACAATCTGTACAAGATGGTCACCGTCTCGAATTCCGCGCAGGCTTTGTAAGAAACTGCCGGCCTCTTCTCTGATGGCATTGCTCTGAGTTCTCTTATCGATCTTCGGTGTTGAGCTCAAGTTTGCCAATCCGTCACGTCCGCCGCTATCTCGAACCATCCGACCCACGAGTCCAATTATGTAAAAGATATCCCCGCTACACAGGTCGCATAATGATTGCGTTCCCCATACTTCAAGCTTCTCGCCGTTACGTAGAGCAAGAGCCGTTTGGTTGTGTCCTGGGCCGTCAAACTCGCCGACCAATTCAACAAGAGTGGAGACAGGATATCTATCAATGGCTTTGAATCGTCGTTCGAAGACGTCCTCAATAAAATGGAGTTTTTCACGTGTATCCGATTGCAGAAAGACAAGGCCGAGGTTCAACAAGCAGAATTCCCGACCCTCGACGTACGCTTTGCCGTCCACGTCTGCTCGTTCATATGAGATAGGACTTTCTGTGGATACTTTGAAGAAGCAATTGGCCGTCCGTTGCATAAGTAGTCGGTTCAGGTTCCTCTGAAGCTCGGGTGAGATCTTGGGGCTTGAATAGTCATCCACAAAGAAGTAGAACGGCCGGTTCGAAAGAACTGGAAGACCCTTCACAAGTAATGTGCACAACTTTGGAAGAACATCAGGACCCAGCAAGTCACGCATGGGGTGTTGTTGATCCTTGACGAACCGCTGCTTCCTTGCAGCTCGCCCTCTCTCCTTGCCAAGCCTTGAGACAACGGCGTCAAACGTTTGAGCGCCCGGATCTTCGGGGGCTCTGAATCCTAGGGTTTCCCAGATGCCAACACACAGTTGCTTCTCTAGTCGCTCGAATTCCGCCGGGAAATGGCGAATTGCCCATTGTTTGACAGAAGACAGCGCCTCGCTAGCCAGCGTCGATGTCACGTAGTGAAGAGGTAAATCAAGTGCGCCCTCCCGTTCGGGAAGTGAATAACGGGGGAAAACCCAATAGAGGTCGTCGCATCGATAGTATACCCCGATATAGCCAATCTGTTCGGGGGCGTCGTCATCCGACATGACCCGATGTCGAAGACTTAGGCTCTTGAATACGGTACTTTTACCACAGCCGCGTGGCCCCGTTAAGACGAGATTATTCCTCGCCTCTATGTCAGCAATTCCAAGAAACTTGTTCGAGTAGAGGGCTCGAAGAAGTCCATGTGAGTCTCCAAGCAGTTCACAGCTGAGGTAGTCAAATGGAGTCGACAGAGTCACTCTTTCTGCAGCGCTCTCCACCTCGTGAAAATTGCGACTGATGTCTTCTAACCGTTCAAAGAGTTTTGCCGGCTGTCTGGCCAGGGGATCTCTGGTGACATCCCTCTCGGTGAGGTGTCGCGCAAGGAACTGCGTATTAAGGACGTTAAAGCAAAACCTGTCGCGCGCGTTGGCGATCTGGTAGTTAACATTGTCGAGGAGACTTCGAAGAACCACCGCGACTTGATCGTAGTCGTCGCGGAGGCTCGACTCGGAAGATGCAGAAATTACGCCAAAGTCAGTGACGCGGAAAGCGTACGGAGGCACACCAAGTTGGCCCGTGCGGTCCTCAACAAGAATATTGCCCTCGTGAATATCCCCATGGCGAACGTTGTGTTGGGCCATGTCGTCCAGCAACTGCAGTAGTGTTTTGAGGCATCCCTCGACGAAATCGACTCTAATGTCGTTTTTGTGCTCCTTGATATAGGTGCTGAGATCCTTGCCCTTTACATATTCAAAGAGGAGAACAACGCAGTCAATAGCGCTTTCGGGAACACGCCATTCGGACTTGCCGGAGAAACTGACAACAATGCGCGTGCTGAGAGTAGTCGCTTTGGTCACTTCCTCAAGCCATTTGGGTTTGTCGCTTTCGGCGTCAACAAGGTTTGCTCGCGGTATGACCTTACATGCTAAGTCGTGGCGAAACTCTTCAGAGTGCGCCCTAAATACGTGTGCATTGCCTCCGCTCCCAAGGGACTCGACAATTACGTAGCCGGGCTTCTCTGGAACGTCCTTTCCTAGGAAGAAGCTCTTGTCCGGGAGGTTTGCCCGCATACCTATCTCTTTCGGAAGACTAAGATGTGCTCAGTCTTCGTCGATGCGTACCCTCTTCGCGCCCTTCTTATGTCTGGGATTCTGTCAACCACAACGCTCTTCAGGTCCATAGAGGGAGCATGAGCCTTGAAGATTTCTGATAGCACTCGGGCGGGATGGGAATCCCCGCTTCTTGTGACTCTCTCGCCAACTACGAGTACGCAGTAGCCTTTTTTCATCAGACTCCGTTCGACTCCCCTCGCCAGGGCCATCGCTGCGCGTCCGAAATCACTACTGTTCTTCGTGGCGCCATTGTCGACTCGACGCTCCTGCAGTGGGTCCAGAAACCATAGTCTAAGACGGTTGTCCCTTCCATAGTCAAGTGCGTTCATATAGGGAGGGCTGGTTACAAGACAATCGAACTTCGCCGGGAATGTGAGTCTCTCTATGCTGCTCCTTCGTATCACCCATGTGCTTGTCTTCTCAGGCTCGCATACCCGCTTGAATGCTCTAGCTATTTTCGCTCTCATCCGAGGAGCCAAAGGCCTATATTCGTAGAGTTCAGGAAAGTCGGGACGGGGAAACCTCTTGTCTCGGAGATAAGGCACCAAATGGCTACTAGGAAAAGAGAGAAAACCTGGTCGTTGGTGATGAAGGATCCCCAGGGTGCAGGCCATGAGAAAGTAATCTTTCTCGCTTGTGCAAGTTTCGAAGAAACGCAGTACTTCCTTGAGAGTTTGGGGATGGAAGAACTGCCGCACCCATGGGGGAACTCGTCTCAGGTCCGGATCTTGGAGTCTTGATGCCAAGGCAAGAACGGTCTCTAGCCGTTTGATCGCAGCGCTTTCACAGGGTGGGGCCGAGAGCTTTGCTTGAGTCAATACCTTGGCATATGGGCTGATATCAGCTGCGAATACCCGTCTCGCAAGGCGGGTCGCCTCAAGAGGAATCGTCCCTGCTCCACAGAACTGGTCTACGACCAAGTCACCAGGCTGGGAGTAGCGAATCAACAAATCACGTGCGATTGCGCTCTTCAATTTGCCAATGTAAGGAGATAGTTGGTGAAGGCTGCATTCTGAGTTCGTACAGCTTCCTGTCCACTCCTCCGGCGCTTCCTTTGCACAAGTGTCAACATAATGCTCATAGCTTGAAGCATCTGAGGGGAAAGCGGAAGAACCCCGGCTCGGGGCCTTTCCTCTGATCGGCTTGAACGTCCTTTGGTACACGCTATATTCCATCGCTCAGGAGCTTTCCAGAATTCCACCCACTTGTTATGACGGAGATGGATGAGTGTAGCACGATGCCGACATTGGCCTCCATGTTTGGGAGTATTCAGAGCAGATTTCAGGGTCAACTGTGATCTGTGTCACGCTAGATGCCAAGAGCGTGCCAGCATGAGTGACTTTGAGCGATAAGTCCTTGGAGAATAACGGGACTATCTGGAATCTCCGACGCCCAATTCGCCCCGCCTCAGCAGGGGAGAATGCAGTGCTGGCGAGTTCGTGGTCTGCTTGCCACTCAAAAGGGGGGGCAATGGTCTGAATGGAGAGCCAGAATTTGAAGAGCAATCCTCGACCCTGCTCCGCGTTCTTCCGCGCCTCCGCGATGGGATTCGCCGGGGATGTCAACGCAAGGACGCGAAGCCGCAAAGCCGCGATGGGGGAGGGAGACCTGCGGTCGGAAGAGTGACGTGGTCAGGACCACGTCACAACAAGGAGGTTACGCCAAAACACGGTGCCAAAGGCTCAACTGCAGATGCGGAGAGCACTGGGAAAACGCCGAGGCATTAAATTGGAATTCAAAATGAAATGTAGACAATTTCTCTGCGACCCTTAGCGGCCACCAATTCCGTGAAACAATTCTCCGGAGTATTCACCACAGAGATAGGGAGAACACAGAGAATCAGGAGAATCAATCGAGAATGCGAGCAGTCTCTCTGTCCGGAACGGAACCTGCGATGCTGAATGCAGCGTTGCGGAGAGCGCGGCACGGAAGACACAGAGCTCCGAGGAATTCAGAGGACAATACGGACAGGATTCTGGCGTACCTCCACAAGCTGGAGTTCGCACGTTTTCGCGTTTCTGCAGTGCAACGAACTCCCCTTATATATAGGGAGTATTTAAGCCATGAACACCAACGACCCCTCGCTCGACATCGTCGCGGCCACCCACGAACAGACCGGCCGCGCCCGCACCTGGATCGAAGACCGGATAGCAAAGCCCCATACCCCCTTGAACCGTCAAAACAGCGCGGGACCCCCCGTCCGTCAGAACGAGGCGGGACACCTCCCCCTTGAATCGTCAAGACGACGCGGACCCCCCGTCCATCAGAAACAAGGCGAGACACCCCCCCTTGTATCGTCAAGACGACGCGGACCCCCCGTCCGTCAGAACAAGGCGAGACATCTCCCCCTTGTATCGTCAAAACGACGCGGGCTCCCCCGCTGTGGCGTGGTCTTCCGACCGCGCCACTTCGCCGACATACCTGTCGGCAGCCGACCGCCCGTCTCCTCTTCCTTCGCGGTTCCTATTTGTCGGCCTCGTAGGTGAAGAGGGCGGCGGCGGGTTTTTGTGCGAGGGTGATTGTGAAGCCGGAGGTGAGCAGTTCGTTTGCGGGGGTGTGGGTGGTTTCGTGGGAGTCGAGGTTGGTGAGGGCGTAGGTTGCTTTGGGATCGAGGGCGTGGAGGACGCAGCGGAGGGTGGTGTCGGGGGAGTCTTGGCGGCGGAAGGCTTGGATCAGGCCTTTCCGGTTCTCGGGGTCGTGGAACTGCCAGGCTATCCACGCGTCGTTTTTCGTGGAGTAGGGGGTGAGGGGGTAGAAGTCTTTGCGGAAGAGGGGCGCAAGCGATCTGCACTCGTCGAGCGTGGCGCGGATGGAGTCCCAGACGGCTTCGTCTTTTGAGAAGTAGTCGACCGCGAACGTGAAGTGCGAGCCGTAGCCCGAGCGGCATTTGTAGCGGTCGATGTCGGCGGAACCGATGCCGGTGATGGGCAACCATTGGGCGAGTCCGTAGGTGTGGCATTGCTGGCCGGTCGGGTCCCAGAGGTAATCGGAACGCGTGAGGATGAGGGCGCGCTTCAGCATCTCCAGGTCGATGCGGCGTCCGCCGCTGGCGCAGGTGTCGAGCAGGAGTTGCGGTTTCTGTTCGCGTAGGGCGTCGAAGTAGCGATAGAAGGCTTGGACGTATTGGATTTCTTCGATGCCTTGCCGGTCGGCGGGTTCGTTGGCGCGCCAGTAGAACGAGGGGTACATGTTGAAGTCGTTGCGATACGCATCGATGCCAACGTCGCGAATCGCGGCTGCAATCGTCTCGGTGAGCCACGCCGCCGCTTCCGGTTGCGCGAGATTGAGCAGGTGGAATTGGTCGTTGAACTGATATTGCAGTTCCTCGGGCATGTTCGAGATCGGCTTCACGAGCCAGTCGGGATGCTGTTCGTAGAGCATGGTGCCGGGCATGACGCGTTCGGGCTCGAACCAGAGTAGGAATTTCATGCCTGCGGCGTGGGCGGCGTCCGCGACGGGTTTCATTCCATTGGGGAAACGGGCCGGGTCGGGTTGGAAGTTGCCGACGCCGCGCGCCCAGTTGTTTTGGGGCGAGGCGAACCAGCCTGCGTCGATCCAGAAATAGTCGACGGGGAGTTTGTGCGCGGCGATGTTGCGGATGGCTTCGAGCATGTTGGCTTCGGTTGTCTTCTCGAATCCCACGACGGCATGTGGCGATGCGGCCATGACGGGCTTGACGGGTGCGCCGTCGTAGCGCGGCACGTAGTGTTCAAGCAGCAGGCGACGGAACCGGTTCTGGCCGATCATACGGTCGTCGCCGTTCCAAGACTGCACCAGCACGGACGGGGTACGTACCGTTTCGTGAGGCATCAGTTTGAAATGAGCCGTTTCCAGGCCGGCCTGCACGCGAACGCGGCCATCTTCGCAGGTGAAGGACGCCGTCCATTGGCCGGTCCAGCCTATCGCGACGACGATTCCGCGGGAGGGAGCGGCTACGTTGAAGAAGGGCAAGAACCCATCCGAAGAGCGTCCGCCGAAGGGGGTGAACGATGCCGACGCGCCCGCCTCCAGGGTCTTCTGCATCGGCTGAAAATCGGTGATGAGCGCGTGGCTGCCTTCGGCGTAGTAGAGGTCGCATCGCGCCTGGTCCGCGTTGTCCCACGCGAAATCGGCGACGCGGATATCTTCGAGGATGGGCGTCTCCCGGTCGCTGCTGTTCGTGAAATAGAGGACCCATTCGACGGCGTCGAAGTCCGGATAGGATGTCGCGACATAGCGGACCTCCAGGCCCGTTTCCGAATCGGTCCATGTCATGGTCTGTTGGCGCGGATTGGCGGACGGAGCGTTGGGCGCGCGTTCGAATTTCCAGGTCGCGGGATACTCGTTTGCATAGGCTTTGCCGCCGTAGGTGAACGAGAAGGGTAGGGGATTCGCGCCGGACACCAACCGCTCATCCAACTCCCCGGCCCTTGCAGCAGGCATCGCCGCGAGTGACATGGCCAAAAACGAAAGTGTGATGCAAACGATGCGCGTGTGGCGAACCATCAAGCGACTCCCCTTCTGCGGTTCTCGAGCGCCCAGGCTTTCCCGTCAGACTTCCGGCGGATCGCGCAGGCAACTCCCGGCGCATCCTAGTCCGTATCGCTGGTTCCTTCAATAGCGCGTGCGCCGTCGCGCATCGCCCTTCCTCGAAGGGTACGTGGTGAAGAAGAGACCGGCGGCCGGCGCAACAAGGAGAGAGGCCTCCACATGTGGAGGCCTCTCGAGCCATCGTGATTGCCGCGATGCGGATTACGGAGTCGGTTGCTTCAGCATGGTCAAGAGGTCGTGGGGATTCTTGCCAGCCTGTTCGGCCACGGTGCGGATATTCTCGTCGCCTCCGGCTTTGATGCCTGCCGCGCTCAGTTTTTGAAGGACCGAGTCGAGGGCGAGTCCTTCTTCCTCACACACTTGCCGGATGGTCTTACGCCCCAGGCCAGCGCCTGAGCCGGAAGGGCCGGAAGAGCCTGCCGCATGGGTTTCGGCAAACAAGGCTTGGGGAGTGACTCCGTGGGCGGCAGCGACTTCGCCCACGGTCTGAGCCGGGTTGGTGACCGTGATGCCTTTGGCCGCGAGCTTCTCCGTCACCTGCTCGGCGGTTGTGCCGGTCTGCTTGGCATACTGCTCGATGCTGGATAGCTCGGCGTGCGCGTATGGAAGCTGCGTGTCGTCCTTCTCCCAGGCGTCCTTGATGCGTTCGCCCAAAATGGTTACGGAGCTGAACGGCGGAACCTTGTACAGCGTGCCCCCGACGACAAATACGGTCAGCACGGTGGCAAGCGCGAATTCCCCTTTCAGATTGATTCCTTTCAGGGCCGCCGTGTAGAAGTAGCTGAAGAAGGTCCGCCAGTTCAAGAAGAGGTGCAAGCCGGCGGCTACAATGAGAAGCAGAGCCATCACGCTGTGCAATGCGCCCCAGCTCTCCTTTTCAATTCCCAAGACGTTCCAGCCGGTCCAGTTGGCCACGCGTCCGCGGGGTGAAACGTAGAGTACGACGCCGCTCACAACCATGACGAGCGAACTCAGCGCCAGCGCCATGGAAGCGAAGCCTTTTAGATGAAACGATCTACCAAACATGTCCACACTCCTTCCGAGATGGTTTGTTGTTGCCGTGATGGGCATCCCATGCAATCGAAGGAGAGCAATCTCTATGCCAGCGCATTTCCG
>JBHEKO010000114.1:0-6342 GCA_041859475.1 Candidatus Hydrogenedentales bacterium | reverse complement strand
CGGGTGCATATCGGCGTCGTATTGCTGAGCCCATGCGGGCTGCGGGTCAGGCATCTGCGCGAGAATAAGGAAATCGCCGGCCTTCTTCGCCGCATCCACGTAACGCGCATCGCCATAGGCCCGATAGGCATCGAGCATCGTCGCAATCGTGTCCGCGAGCGTGTTGTCGTTCAAGGTATAGAAGGACTTGTAGTCGATGTTTGGAAACGTGCGCGACCACGACTCGGGATAGGTTGCCTTCAGGACCGGATGCTTCGCGGGATCGGGCGGCTCATTGAATCGTTGGGGCCAAGCACCGTTCGGGTATTGCGCCTGAAGCAGCTTCTCCAATGCATACATAACCGATTCGTGAATGGCCGCGTCTTTCTTGTCGAGGGCTTTGTCCAACCGCATCAGAAACCGAACCGCAGACTGCGTTGTGTTGTCATCCAACGTTGAGACGTTCTTCTTCCCGCCGCCATCCACGCGATACGCCATCTTTGGGCGTTTGTCCGGAGCAAACTCGATCCGGTAATCCCATCCTCCGGATTGGAGCTGGCCCTTCACGAGCGCGTGTCCGGTTTCGACGGCGGCATCCAGAAGGTAGTCCTCTTTCGTTCGTTCGAAAGCAGTCAGATACGTGTTGCCTATCGTCGGCGTTCCCGGAGGTTGTACCCACGCGGTCTCAGCGTCTGCCGTGCCTTCGCCTTCGCGGAGCGACAGGTCTTCGCTGTATTTCCACAGGTACCCGCCTTGGGTAGACACGGATCCGCGAAAGAACGCCACAGCCCGTTGCAGCGCGGCGGAGGCATCGGAAACGGCTAAGTCTTCAGCCGCATGTGCAAACGCACAGACGTGGCAGGCGCAGAGAAGCGTTGTGAAGATGCGGTACGTCATAGTTGTCAATACCCCCATGGGAGTTTACAGCAATTTTCCGGAGAAATCCGTCTGTTACCGTTGGCGGATTAATGCGGCGCTTTCGGCGAAAGCGCCCTACCTTTTGTGCGCCTTACTTTGCGGCTTCTATCAACCCGCTTGGACGTGGCGGCCCTGCGTAGGGCGCGGCCCCGTGCTTTTCGCCGGAACTCGGCGGCACGGATATCAGCGCGGGATCGGTTTCTTGGGGCGCGTTGATGAACCCGAAGTAGCGTCCCATCCAATACCCCTGGAGCCAGCCAATGGGCGGCGTAACGGACTGCCCGCCGTCGCCGCCGTCGTAATGGAGTGCAGGTTGGCTTCCCCACATGGCCTTGGTTTCTCGGGGCGACATCGCGCGCGTACCTCCGCAATACGGCACGTACCCCGGCTCGGGTGCGAGGTCGTCGCGGAACGAGTTGCTGTAGCTGTGGCCGACGCAGTCCAGCGGGAACTCGCGCAAATAGTCCGCGGCCCGGTCGGCTTCGCAGTCGTTGCCGGTGAGTCCGCCGTAGGCGAAGTTGAAGAACGGCACGTGCTGCATACGCTGCACTTCCCAACTCCGTTCGAGACTGCGCAGATAGATCGAGCGCAACTCGGGATCATCGGCGTAGGTCAGTAACGGGAAATAGCATCGGAATGCCAGTTCATCGTCCCACGGCACGACGAGGTCCGGCGGAAACGTAAGCTTCTGCCGCACGGTGTAGTTCTGATATCCCCACTTCATCAATTGTTGGAGACCTTCCTTGAATTTCGGGTCTCCGGACAACGCGAAGGCCGTCCACACATAGGTCTGCGCTTCCATGCCGTTGAGGCCGCGCGCATCGAACCCGTAGGGTTTCAACAAATATTCGGAATCCCAGCGCCCCCAGCGCGTGGGCTTGCCGTCCATATCGCGCAATACCCAGCCGTTGTCGATGATGTGCGAGGTGATGTTCGTGATGTGGCGCTTTGCGCGTTCTTTCTCCGGGCCTTGCGCCACGAGATCGTGAAACAACGCCACGGCATAGAAATGCCCGTTTACTTCATCGCTCGACGTGTCGCCCTTCCACTTCCACAGGCCATCGCCGGAGGGATACCACTTCGCGGGAAGCCCGCCGGAGCCCCCCTCTGCAATCGCGCCTTTGTCGCCTTGCACGGACCAAATGGCGCGCGCGATGAAGCCATCCTTTGGCGTGATGGCATCGAGCCAGAGCATCGCTTCGAAGGCGTCAACCGCGGCGGCGCGGACAGCGTCGTCCTTGGTCACGGCATACTTGAAGCACAAGGCAGCCAGGTATTCCGCCGTGTTGCCGCCATCGTTATCGCTGATCTCGCGAATCCATTCTTTCGCGGCGGGGTCCCAATAGAGTTGGTGGATAAAGCCCAGGCGCTTATGTCCCCATTCGTCGAGTTCGCGTTCGAAGTACGCCGCCTTCTTCAACATCGTGTATGGTTCGTAGCGGATGATGCCAAGACCCGCGCCGGTGGCAATGTAGACATCGTGGCCGTTCACGGCGATGTCGAGCACATTGTCGCCGGGCAACCAATGCTGCGCGCCGAAGTAGTGATACGCATCGCCGGTCTTGCGGATCGCGCCTTTCGTCGTGCCGATCCAAAGGTCGCCGTCGAAGCCCTCGGCCAGGCAGGTGGTGTCGCGATAGGGCAACCCGTCCGCGCCGGTCAGCGTGGTAACGGCCATGCCGCGTAGAACCGAGACGCCTTGTTCCGTCGTGACATAGAGGCGGCTGCCTTGGACCATCATGTCGCGCGTGACGCGTGAGGTCATCTCGATCCAATCGACGGGATTCGGCACGAACTTCGCCCCCTCCAGGAGGGCAATGCCGCCGGGGCGCAGCACGTAGAGCGTCCCGCTGTACGAGCCGATGCGGTCGATCGGGCCAATGGTCACGGCGTTCATCAACACCTGGCTTCCGTCGTCCATCACGACGGTGCTGTCACTCGACAAATAGCCCGTTGCGGGGCGAATGTCCACGAACGCGCCATTTTCGTAACGGTAGATGGCGTCGCGGGTTGCCGCGTGAACCTTGCCAAGGTGGACGCAGAAATCGACGAAGGGCAACTCGGCGACACGCGTCCATGCGCTGCCGTCGAAACGAAAGGCTTCCGTGCCCGTCGCGGCCCAGAGCGCGCCGTCCAGCGCGCGCAGCCGCAGCACACCGCGCGGAGCGCCAGGGGTCTCGTTGAGCGCATCGCCCTGCACCGTGCGCACACCGCCGTCTGTCACGGCATATACGTTGTCTTTGTATGCAGCCAGTGCCGTGATGGGGCCAGGGGTGGGAATTTTCTGCCCAGCTTCTTGCAGATACACATCATCCGCAACGGGCTTTTCATGAAGCGTCTCGGGTGGGGCAAGCGTTGCGGACCACGCGAAAGGGACAGTAAGCGAGATCGTGAAAAGCAGGATGAGGGCGCGAACGTGTGGCATGTCCAGGACTCCTGTTCGGTTGGGGGACAACGTGAACCGGCGGGAAGTAGAGTAGCACACCGCGAGCCGGACGGGAACACGGACCGCCACGGACACACACGGACGAGCACGGACCAGCCAAGAGGGGGAGGCGCGGGACCTCTTGGAGGGGTAGGGGTCCGATTTTTTGACGATACATGAGGGGGGGTCGCCCGAGTTGTTCTGACGATACAAGGGGGTACCCCGTGTTAACTTGCCGAGTTTTGGGGTCCCTTGCGTAGTCTTGACGATACAAGGGGGTCTCCGTGTCTCTTTGACGAGACAGGACACCCCCGAGCCGTTCTGACGATTCAAGGGGGGGTCCCCCGCGCAAGGCGGCGTTCCGGGACCGGCGTCCGGAGATTGGTAACGAGACTGCGCAGGCATGGTTCGACCCTCGAATGTAAACACCCCCCATATATATGCGTTGGTTTGTTGCACTCGATGAAGGCGGCGAACCGCAGGCAATTGGGGGATCTTGACCAGCGGCGGTGTCTCGCATCCGGCCTGAGCGGTCTACTCTCTTACCGGCTCCGGGGGAGGTGTCTTCGGGAACCAGTGCAGTTCATCCGCTTCCTGCGCATACGGCAGATTCGGGCAACGCCGTACCATGGCCTTGTAGAAGCGGTCTGCTGCTTGCGGGTCGCGGTCCTTGATCCACGCGCCGCCTTGGTACAACGCGTAAAGCATGAGCGGATCGTTGTCCGGCAGCGCTTCCGCCACTTGCCACATCAAGTCCGCCGCGACGTAACGGTAGTGGAAACGCTTGACGGGATTCGGCGCGCTTTTCCACACGCGTCGCGTTTCATCATCGCTTGCGGAGAGGGCTTTGGCGGTGGATGGGTTCATTCGCTTGAAGGACTCGTCCATGCCGACGTTCCCCATGTATCGCAACTCAGGATTTATGTCCGGCTTGTAAGTCCTGTGATACGTGGGGCCGTCCGTCTCGTCACAACCTTCGATGTAGTACCAATCGGGCTCCGTTTCCGTGCCCATGAGTTCCATGCCGCTCTCTCTGGCTATCCTCGCCGCCGCAATCACGTGGCGCGCCCATTCTAGTTCCGCCGCGCGCGAGTTCTTATCTCCGGGACTCTTGGCGGGCAGTTCGTACAAGAAGTTGCCCCAGCGGACGGGACGCTTTTCCGCCGCCGCACGCAATTCGGCGGTAAGACTGGGCAGAATATCTTCTCCGGCAGAGGGTCCATACTTCGTCGCCGTTGTCCATTGGCCGGCTCGCACAAGCCGACGCTGCAGGAGACTCTGGAGCGAATCCATCCGGCTCCTGAGTCCGCTGGCGTACGAATTGATCCGGACCGAGAGCTCCGGGTCGTCCATGTATTTATCCACGTATGCACGGAGTTCGGAGAGAGTGAGTACGCGTTCCGCAACGTAGGCGGCGTCTGTCCAGTAGTCGGCGCGAAGAAACAAGTCAAGCGCCTTTGTGTATTCGCCACGGCCAAGCACAAGGACCCCCAGTTCAGCTTTAACATCGTCACCGACATTATTGGAGGACCATTCCGAGTTGTACCACGCCTCATCTTCTGGAAAAGCGTCGATAATCGTGTGAATCAGCTTAATCGCTTCATCGACGCGCCCTTCCCGGAGGAGGAGCTTCGACTTGACCCATTTCGCGTAGGGAGAAGCTGGATCGGCCGCCTCAATCCAGTGCTCGGCCATTTCGACGTCTCCAGCATTGTAGGAGGCCCACGCAAGCCTATCCGCATCGGGATATGGTCCTTTAAGACCGCTTTTCCGAAGCATGTCATTCCACGGCTTGCCGCGTCCGGCTTGGTCGGGATGCGAAATCAGCCACGCCGCGATGAGTCGCCGGCACAGGGGATCGTCGGCAAGTTTCGGATCGAACTCTTTCGCTTGGCATGCGGACTGGCACGCGGCCCGCAGCGACTCACACCACAAGCCCCGGTCACCCTCGTCGGCAGACTGGAGGAGTTGCGCGTAGTGTTGGATGGCGGAGGCATGCTCTCCAGCGTACATTTCCGCCTGCGCCTGCCACCCGAAACTGTCTTTGGCCAGATCCAGCGAATCGTGGAACCCCGCAATCGAGAGATCCCTGACCTGCGCGAAATAGGTGACAGAAGACGCGGGGTCTGTCTTGAGCAATGCCTTTGCGAGCATGTGGGCGGCCCATGTCGAGCGATAGCGCCGTTCCTCGGCTGGCAGTTCGAGCAACGCCTTCCATTCGCGCACGGCGGTTTCCATGTCGCTTTTGTGATAGGCGATGGCACCCCGGCAGTAGATGGCGAATTCCGTCGGAACGCCTTGAAGCACCAAGGCGTCGGAGAAGAAGTCGAGCATGTTCAGTTCCTTGTCCTCCTTCGGCGGCTCGGACTGTGTTTGAGGCGCTGAGTTCAAACCACTTTGAAGACGCTGATCGAGGTCAAGCTTCCAAACGATCCGACCGGTACGGCTCCGCAAAGCCTGGTACTGCCCCTCTAGAAAGGATTCCTTGGCTGGTTCAACCCCTCTTTCGTCAAGCGCGGAGTGGAGGTCCGTTCTATCTGCCCCCATCGTCGAATCCCATGTCGTCGTCCTCCAAATTGGAGCGGCTTTGAGGCAATTCTCGTCAACCTTCGGATCGGTTAGACCCATCTCGAAAATCCGCGACAACTCGTGACGGAAGTTCGCCTCTGGCATTGCCAGCACACGTAGTTCCTTGCCAAACGTGAGGTAGGAATTCGGATAGTAGATGTTTCCGCATGCAAACGCGGCGGTTGCACCTGTCAACGTCGCCAGCAGTAGGACCGCAAAAGTACGTACAGTCGACATAGCCCGAAGCTCCCCCCGGAGTAGATGAACGGCATTTCACCCTATTAATCCATTATCCTAGCAAGGAGTTGCATTGGCAAGGGCTGCCAATGGCTAGCACAGCCTAAGTGCAGGTGTATCGGCAGCGCCGCGCAATTGGTAGCGCTGCGATCGCCGAGCGCGGCGTGCGTGAGTGACAGTCGGTGGGTCTACCCGAGGCCATTGAGTAACTCACA
>JBHEKO010000066.1:0-8290 GCA_041859475.1 Candidatus Hydrogenedentales bacterium | reverse complement strand
CGCGGGCATGCGGGCGCGGATCGCGGACGCCACCGAGTTTGGGAAGCACGTCGCGCTGGCGGGGGCGTGCATTCTCGTGTTCTGCAAACAATCGCGCTACTACTTGGAGGACGGGTGCGCGGCCACGCAAAACATCCTCGTGGCGGCGCGGGCCGTGGGCCTCGGCACGGGCTGGGTCGCCGGCGACAAAAAGCCGTACGGGGATACGATTCGCACGATGGTGGGCGCGCCGGAGGGATACGTATTGGTCAGCATTGTCGCGGTTGGGTTTGGCGCGGACGCGCCGAGTCCGGCGAAGCGGGCGTTGAGTGAGGTTCTGCACTGGGAGCGGTTCTGACGGCGAGCGCGCAGGCGGGGTGATGGACGTGGGGGTTACCCTGGGTCTTTGGGTGACTTGTAGTCTGCGGTTTACGAGGCGCCGCGCTCGGCGATCGCGGCGCTACCGAGGCGGCGCTACCGAGGCGCTACTTGTGTTTCGGCATGGGTTTGAGGAAGTAGAGCATGCCGCGGTAGGCGTCGCCGGAGCCAACGGGGCAGAGGTAGACGAGGGCTTCGGTGCCGTCGGTGAGGGTGGTGGTGCTCCATGCCTCTTTGCCGTGTTCGAGGATGCCGAGGAGTACGGAGTCGTCTTTGTTGAGTCCGTCGCGGTGGTTGTATTCGTAGAGGCTCTTGTCTTTGGGGTAGCCGTAGCGGGTGATGCCGTCTTTGGTGACCCATTGCACGGAGTGTATCCCGCTGAAACTTTCGTAGAATCCTTTCAACAACCGGAGCACTTCGCCGCTGTCGCCGGCGCTTAGGAACCGGGATAGCGTGGAGCTTCGGGTGAGCCGACGAAGGGCGTCGCGGGCTTGGATAATCTCCATGTCGGAGAAATCCCGTCTCACGGTGGAGGGGTCGCCGCTGATGACTTGAACGAGGTTGACACGCCATTCGGTGCCGTGGAGGCCGACGGTGGTCCAGTGCGATTGTTTGGTGACGACTTCTTCGAGGCCGGTGCTGCGGAAATCGTATATTCCGGAGCCGGAGCGCGTGCGGCCCATCTTTTTGGCCAGGCGCCGCAGGCCGTGAAAGGGCTTGTAGACGTCGTCGGTGAAGATGTTGCGGCCGACTTCCTGGGGGTCTGGGTCGTAGAGGATCGTGCCGTTGGACTGCATGACCCATGCGTCCAGGGGGTAGCCTTTGGTGTGGGGTTCGATAACGGCAGCCAGGAGGGATTCTGGGCGGAGCATCATACTGACGGAGCCAACCATCTCGCCGTCGCGGTCGAACACGGGCCATTGGAGATCGACCGCGCGGACCTTCTCGGCGGATTCGAAGGAATTGCTCAAGACCGCTTTGCGGGTCTTGTGGAGGCGCTTCACTTGTTCCTGTTTGCTGATGTCGGCGCCTTCAACGAATTGGTATTCCTCGGGTTCGACGGCGACAATTTTGCCGCGAATGTCGACGGTGCAGGTATCCACGGCGGAGGCGTGTTTTTTGTAGAGCGCGCGGAGGATTCGGCGGGTTTCGTCGTGCTTGAGCCCGTGCAGGGCGATGAGATTGGCCGCATCCTGGACGTCGCTATCCATGCGGTCGAGGGAGGTCTGGATCTGTTCGGAAATGCGGGTAAGCGCGGCGGGGAGGGAGTCCGCTTTGCCGGCAAAGCACGGGAGCGCGGTCAGGCAGAGAGCCAGTGTCAAGCGCCAGATTCCGGCGCGGAAGCGCCGTGATGAGGAGAAACGTGCCGCACGCATACGCAGAAAGCCCCCAAGTAGCTTAACGCGAGTCCCGACAGTATCACGCGATTGGGCCGATTTACAAGACCCCCGCGGGCGCCTCCGCAACAGGCTCCGCAGTCGCATAGTTCTTCTTCAACACCGCAGTAAATGTACTGCCGACGTCCGGCTCGCTCTGGACGCCGACGTCGCCTCCGTACATGGTAACGACTTTTTTGACGGTCGACAGGCCAAGGCCGCTGCCCATAATTTGCCTTGTTTTGTCGTTCTTGATACGCACGAAGTCCAGAAACAGGCGGCCTGCATCGGCTTTCGACATCCCGATGCCGGTGTCGGCGACGCGAATGCGGACTTCGTCGTTGATGGATTCGACGGTCACGTCGACCTTGCCGTTGTCACGGTTGTACTTCACGGCGTTGGTGACGAGATTGTTGAAGATGATGTCGATTTCGCCGGAATCGGCCTTCATGATTGCGGGGGGGCCGGCATGCAGGGCAATCGTAATGCCGCGCAACTGGGCCTCGGGCAATACGGATTCGATGGCCATCTTGGCGGAATCGCGCACGTCGAGTTCGACGATTTCGCGTTTCTTGAGGCCCGACTCGATGCGCGTGAGGTCGAGCAGGTCGAGGATCATCTTGCGCATGCCGCTGATGCGGACGAGGCAGCGCTCGACCATTTTGTCGTAGACGGCGGTATCGTCGCCCGCGGCGCGGGTCTTCATGATGTTGAGATAGCCTTCGACGGCGTTGATGGGGGCCTTGAGTTCGTGCGCGACGACGGAGATGAATTCGAACCGGACCCGCTTGCGTTCTTGGGCAAGCTTGCGCGCCTGCCGGGCCAACAGCAGTTGCTTGGCGGCCTTGCTCAGGGTGTCCTTCAGTTCGGACGGGGTGAACGGTTTCGCGAGGAAATCGTAGGCGCCTTGTTTCGTGGCGCGCACGGCGGTTTCAATCGAGGCGTAGGCGGTGATCATGATGACGAGCGTTTCGAGATGCATCGGCGCGATGCGTTCGAGGAGGTCCAGCCCGCTCATGCCGGGCAGCTTCAAATCGAGGAGCATGATTTGCGGGGGCGCGGCCTCGAGCATAGCGAGGGCGCGTTCCGCGCAATCGGCTTGCTCGACTTCGAACTGCACTTCGCTGTCCACATCCGGAATGGGCACGGTGAAGCTTCGCAGCGCACGCTGTACCCCTTGGCGCATGCCCGCTTCATCGTCACAGACGAGCACCCGAAGCGTATCCACAACGCGTACTCCCTCTGCTGGGTGCATCCCCGTACCGAAGGGTACGGTTTCAATCACGCAGCAATCTGCCTATCTCTCGTTTGAGCTGTTCGAAGCGCACCGGCTTGGACAACATGACGTCGGCCTTGACCCAGCTTTGTTCTTCGGGTGTGGAGGCGTCGAACTCGAGGCCTGTCTCGCCGATAACGGCCGTGCACAGGATCACGGGAATCGATTCGTCTATCTTCTTGATGTGGTAACACAGGGTGAACCCAGCGTCGGCGTCTTCCATCATGAGGTCCACGATGGCCAAGTTGGGGCGCTGGTGGGCCAGCAGGCGCTCGGCTTCCTCGCGGGTAGTCGCCTGGACCACGCGGAATCCTTCCGCTTCCAGTTGTACCCGCTGCTGAAACAAGAAGTCCTCGTCGTCGTCCACTAACAGAATCAATGGTTGCTCGTCGGTCATAGTGTGCTTTCTGCGAGCGCGGCTCCGGACCGCGCACTTGTGTTGCTTGGTTCTGCCTTACGGGGCAAAGACACGGTGAAGGCCGTTCCCGTAGGTCCTTCGCTCGGGTCTTCATTGGTATCTACGTGAATATCCCCCCGGTGCATCTTTACGATGCCATAGGTGACAGCAAGCCCCAATCCTGTCCCCTTGCCGATTTCCTTCGTTGTGAAGAACGGCTCGAATATTTTAGCTAAATTGTCCCTCGAAATCCCAACGCCCGTATCTCCTATGCGAACGGATACGGAGTCAAGGAGATCGCTAATGCGCACGATGAGCTTGCCGCCGTTGGGCATGGCCGCGTAGGCATTTGCGATCAGATTGGTCCAAACCTGTGTCATTTGATCGCGGTCGATCTCCGCGATGAGGAGTTTTCCTTCGCGCGCGATTTCGACGGTCACGCCGGGCGGCGGCGGCATTACGTCGAGGCATTTGCCGACGTGTTCGGCGACGTCGGTGGGTTGGAGCTGCACTTCGTTTTGGCGCGCGAAATGGAGCAGGCCCGCAACGATCTTCTTGCAGCGGTCGGCTTGTTCCACGATGAGCGACAGGTCCTCGTCCAATTCGGCGTCCGCGGTCCGCTCCTCGCGGAGGATGTGGGCGTACATGAGGACGACCCCGAGGGGATTGTTGATCTCGTGGGCAATGCCGGCGGCCAACTGCCCCATGGTGGCGAGCTTCTCCGACTGGCGAAGCGCGGCCTGGGTCTTTGCCAATTGTTCGTGCGAGACGGCCAGGTCGCGGACGGTCGTGCGCAGTTGTTCGATGGCGTAGGGCAGGCACATTTCGCTTTCGGCGAGCCCTTTGAAGATGGCGGCGGCATGCTCGCGGCAGGTGGCGTAGCCGCAGGCCCCGCAGTTCAACTCATCGGCTTCGGTGCGCTTGCCCATGCGGCCCAGAATCCGGCGGAGCTCCACTTCCGAAGGCGCGGGGATTCGGCGGTCTTGCGGCGTGAAATCGCGCGACAGGTCCAGGTCCTCGTAGGCCCGCATGTTCTCGTACCAATCGCCGAGCCCCATGTGTTCCACGCGGTCCCGGGCGTAGTTGCTCACGGTGGCGCGCCGCCGGAACATGGCCGTGCCGCCGCTCATACCGGGTCCCATGATGCAGCCTTCGCAGGCGAGCACTTCGAGCAAGCGCACGTGCATGTCGCCGGACTGGAATTCTTTGACGGCATCGACGAATTCGTTGCCGCCTTCCGCGGCGACGACATCGGTGTCCATGAGGTCTTCGGGCAAGTCGGCGGCTTGAAGGAGGCCGCGATGCAAGGGGAACAGGGCACCGGCGCGGGGGCGCGGCGGGTCGAACTCGCTGGGCGACACGTTTGCGGGATCGAGCGCCCTCTCCTGGAGCATTTGCCGAAGCTCGACGAAGGTCAACGCGGCATCGACTTCCTCGTCGACGTCGTCGCTGGCGCGCTCGCCTTTCTTGGCGATGCAGGGGCCGATGAAAACCGTGCGGACTTCAGGCCCGTACCGCCGGTGTACGACGCGGGCGGCGGCCACCATCGGCGACACGATCGGCGCGAGGCATTCGACGAGGTCCGGCGTATAGCGCTCGACGTAGGCCACGATAGCGGGGCAGGTCGTTCCGATGAACCGCTTGCCCTCGTTGCCTTGAATCAGTTTTCGGTAACGGTCGGCGACGAGGTCCGCCCCAAAGGCGACTTCGCAGACGGTGGAGAAGCCGAGGGCGCGCAGCAAGCCGACGACGCGGTCGTGTTCGCACTCGATGAACTCGGCGGGAAAGCTCGGGGCGACGAGGGCGGCGACGCGCGACCCGCCTTCGAGCAAGGCCTTGACCTTCTCGATGGCGCTATAGACTTGCTTGGCCTTTTGGCTGCACACGCGCACGCAGTTGCCGCACCCGATGCAGCGATCGGACAAGACCATGGCCTGCCCTTCGACGATGCGAATGGCCTTGGCGGGGCATTCCCGGACGCACGTAAAGCAAACGCGGCAATGCTCCCGGATGGTGGTCACCAACGGAATCCTCGCCGCGTTGTTCATGGCTGGGCCCTCGGTATCGTTCGAAGCGCTAGGTCGTCACTTCGCGTTCACAGTAATGCGTATGCAACAAATGATGCGACTTTTCGCTCAGGGGCGCTCCCAGGAAATCTTCGTACAGGCGCTGAACGGCGGTATTGCTGTGCGCGGTGCGAATGGGTTCGTCGCGGTCGAGGGTGTACAGCGCTTGCATGCGTGCCTTGACTGCTTCCTTGTCCGTGGTGAAGGGCTGGCCGCCGCCGTTGACGCATCCGCCGGGGCACGTCATCACTTCGATGAAGTGGAGGTCGTTGCGGCCGGCGCGCAATTCTTCGAGCAGCGCCTTTGCGTTGGCGAGTCCGCTTACCACCGCGATGCCGAGTTCGAGTTCTCCGATAGTGATACGGGCCTCTTTTACGCCCTTCAACCCGCGCACGGCCTCGATCTTGAGGTTCTCGAGTTCCTTGCCGGTAATCAAGAAGTAGGCGCTGCGCAATGCGGCCTCCATGACGCCACCCGTGGCACCGAACAATTTGCCTGCCGTGCTGCGCTCGCCGAAGGGGAGATCCGGCGCTTCGGGTTTCAGGGAATGGAAATCGATATGCCGCATGCGAATTACGCGGGCCAATTCGCGGGTGGTCAGCACGGCGTCGATATCGGGTACGCCTTCGTTCATCATCTCGTTGCGCCCCGATTCGAATTTCTTCGCGGTACACGGCATGACCGCGACGCTAAAGATGTTCTCGGGGTCGAGCTTCTCTTTCTCGGCGTAGTAGCTCTTGATGACCGCGCCCAGCATTTGCTGGGGGCTTTTGCAGGTGGAGAGGTTCTTCATGAATTCGGGATAGAACTGTTCCACGAACTTCACCCAGCCCGGCGAGCAACTCGTCATCAGGGGAAGCGTACCGCCGTTCTTGATGCGATGGACCAGTTCGGAACCTTCTTCCATCACGGTAAGGTCCGCGGAGAACGAGGTGTCGAACACGCGCGCAAAGCCCAACTGCCGGAACGCGGCGGTCATGAGTCCGTTCACGTCGGTGCCGGGCTTCAGGCCGAATTCTTCGCCCAGCGCCACCGAAACGCTCGGCGCGTGCTGGACGACGACCGTAAGTTCGGGGTCGTTGAGGGCGGCGGTCACTTCTTTGATGTGGCTCTGCTCGCGCAAGGCTCCGGTGGGGCAGTTTACGATGCACTGGCCGCAGAACACGCAGCTTGCGATGTTGAGACTTTCGCCGAAGGCCGTGCTGATGCACGCCTGGCTGCCGCGTCCGGCGAAATCGATGGCGCCAACGCCTTGTATCTCTTCGCAAACGCGCACGCACTTGCCGCAGAGAATGCACTTGTCGGGGTCGCGGACCAAGGACGGGCTGGAAACGTCTTCGTTGTGGACGCGGCGGGCGCCGGCGAAGCGGCGTTGCCGCACCCCCAGTTCGGAGGCCAGCCGCTGCAATTCGCAGGTGCTGTTGCGCACGCAGTAGAGGCAATCGTCGGGGTGATTCGCGAGCAGCAACTCGATAATGGTTTTTCGGGCGCGAAGGGCGCGCGGGGAGTGCGTGCGCACGACCATGCCCTTTTGAACGGGCAGGGCGCAACTTGGGGCTAGATTGGGCATGCCGCTCACTTCCACGACGCACATGCGGCATGCGCCCGTGGGGAACAGGCCTTCCATATGACACAGCGTGGGCACCTGGATGCCCGCGCGTTGCAGGGACTTGAGCAGCATTTCGCCTTCTTTGGCTTCAACCTGCCGCCCGTTTACATCGATCGTCAACATACTGTGCAACCTCTCTCGGCGCTCGACGCACCGTCGAATTTCTCTTTCCTTCGATCCATCCGAACCGGAATCCGTGCGGGACTACTCTCGGAGCAACCCGCGGCCGCCGTGCCAATCCTTGAACGCGCCTTGAGCAAACACGCCGACGACGGCATCGCTCGATTCTTGCACGGCGGGAGCGGCAGCGGCCAACGCCAATCCCGCAAGATGCACCGCGCCGTGGTTGCACGCGTCGAAGCAACCGGAACAACCGATGCACTTCTCCGCGATGATGTAGTGCATGCGTTGGGGCAAGCCGACGATCGCATCGGTAGGGCATTTGGGTTTGCAGTTGCCGCAGCCGGTGCAGGCGTCCGCATCGATGACGAAGGTGCGCAGTTCCGTGCAGGCCCCCGCCGGGCAGCGGCGCTCGAAGATGTGCGCCTCGTACTCGTCGCGGAACCAGCGCAACGTGCTCAGCACGGGGTTCGGGGCCGTCTGGCCCAACCCGCACAGGCTCGTGTCGCGAATGACTTGCGCCAAGCGGTTCAGGTACATCACGCCTTGGAAACGTTCCAGGGCCTCGTTGCCTTTTTCGCCTTTGCGCCCGCGCGTGATGTGTTGAAGGACTTCGAGCATGCGCAGGGTGCCTTCCCGGCATGGGATGCACTTGCCGCAGCTTTCGCGCTGGATGAATTCCATAAAGAACTTGGCGACGTCCACCATGCAGGTGTCTTCGTCCATCACGACGAGCCCGCCCGAGCCCATCATGGCCCCTACGGTCTTCAAGGACTCGTAGTCGACCTTGATGTCGAGGTGCTGGGTGGGAATGCATCCGCCCGACGGTCCGCCGATTTGCACGGCCTTGTATTTCTTGCCTTTTGGAATGCCGCCGCCGCAGTCGAACACGACGGTGCGGATTGTCGTGCCCATGGCAACTTCGACGAGCCCGGTGCGCGTGACCTTGCCAGACAGCGCGAAGACCTTGGTCCCTTTGCTTCCTTCGGTGCCGACGGCCGCGAACGCGTCCGATCCCTTCGCGAGGATGCCGGGGATGTTGGCCATCGTCTCGACGTTGTTGATGACGGTGGGTTTGTCGAACAGACC
>JBHEKO010000049.1:0-7677 GCA_041859475.1 Candidatus Hydrogenedentales bacterium | reverse complement strand
GCGCACGAAGGACGTCATCTACTCAAACCAAGTTGTCAGTCGCGTGAACTGCACCCGCGTCGTGTCTTCAACTCGCAGGAAGTCCGCCACACGCCGGTCGTAGTACAGGTTGAACGCCGTTCTCGGAACACTGAAATCCGGGCCCGGCACCAACACGCCCAAGTCCGCCGTCACGATGCTGCCGCGCACAACCATCTGCCCGCGCGTGTTCGACTTGTGCCGGTCGCTGCTGCGCGTCACGCAGAAGATACTGTTGTTCGAATACAGAAGCCCGTCGAACTGCCACGCCCTTCCACTCGAAGGCCGCGACATCTCGTCCGCATACCAGAAGTTCCGCAACTGATTCTCCGACACCCAATAGTCCTTCGGATTCAGGTCGTGGATCGTCGCGTCGCCCGGATTCGTTATCGTCGATACACCCGCGTCGTCATACTTCACCGCATGCTCGTCGTTCGCCGTATACCGGTAGAGCGGTTGCGTCGGACGAATTCGATAGTAACGCGGCTTGAAGCTCGAATCGGCAAGCTTCTTCTTGTACTCCATCTGATTGAACAGCATCAGTTCCGATGTCGTAAAGCTATATTCTGTCTGCTTGGCCTGAGCGACTCCTGCATCCACCACGCCCGCGTCAAAGTAACCAATCGCCACGGTCTGATTCACACCGCTATTACTGAGTGTCTGGTTCTTGTTCGCCGTTCGCACGTCGATATATCCGCCACCGGGGAACTTGCCAGTATCCTTATCGTGGTCCTTCGCGCGAATCGTCAGATAGTCGCCGATCATAATGCTGCCGCCCGCGGTCAGCGCAAACCCGTTCTTCGTGCCGTCGTCCGCAAGACCAAATTCCCCCGGAGCATCGTCATACGTAACGTCCCCGGCCACATACACATTGCCCTTCGTATAGATCTGACCCCATCCCTTGACTTTGCCCTTGATGATGAGGTCTCCGTTGACCGCAACCTTCTTGTCGATCACGATCGGGTCGTCCACGGTCCCAATCAGAATCAAGTTGCCGTCGTAGGTACCGTCCTGCGACAACTGATCGATCGCGCTGTTCGACGCCGTAGGAAGGCTGGTGCCGGTATACGTCGCGCCTGCCGGCACGCCATAGGCCACGCCCGCTTGCACCGTCCCCGTCACCTCGGACGGATCGAGCTGAAACGAGATCGACCCATTCGCGCTGTAGATCACCTTGTCGAATTCCGTGCCGCTTACGTTGCGGTCGCCATCGTCGTCCGGGAACGGAGCCGGGAAATTCGTCGGCAAGTCTCCGTCCGTCATCAAGGTATCGTCGGTCGGATAATTGAGATACAGGTTCGCAAACTGGTTGAGTTTCCCGTTTGTTCCATTGGTTGCGTTCGAAAGGTTCGTCGTGGTCATGTTACCGCTCGAATCCTGGGTTACTTTCCCGTTCGTCGAGCTGAAGTGATACCCCTTGAAGGTCGACCCCGCTATGGCGGACCCATTCATCAGGCTGCCCGTCTGGTTGTACACCGACCCACGTGTGTACGTCGTCCCCGCGAATCGCGTCCCGATGTCCTCGCTCGTCCGAATCATGAGCGATTCCAACGCCGCCACTTTCACGCGGTCAAATGTCCCGTATGCCGCGGCGTTCCCCGCGTTTCTGAACAAGTCCAGCGGAATGACTTTCGCGTGGCACATGATGCAGTTGATGTTGTTCGCCAACACCCCGTATTCGAAGCCGCGGAACAACTGCCCCGCGGTTCGCACCGTCTGCACCATCGTCTTGGTCTCGACGCCCACCCGGCCCGTCGAACGCACCGTTATCGTCGACCCGGTCAGGTCGTCCGTCCGGCTCAGCGTTACCGACTGGATCTGCTCGCCCGACCCAAGAATCTTGTTCGCCTCGGACGAAACGAAGGTGACAGGACCGTTCACTTCGAAATTACCGTCCCCGTTCATATCCCATTCGTCGCCATCCTGCGTTCCGTTCCCGTTCACGTCTTCGTTGTTGGGTATGAATCCGTCCAAGAACACAAGATAGGAAGCCAAGTTCCCGGTCGTATTGCCATTGCCCGTCACATATTGATTCCAAAGCCGCTCTACGGCCAGATCCACGCCCGCTTTGCAGACTTCGTCAAGGCGCGTTTGCGTTACCGCGTGGTCCGTGCGGAGCTTCGCGGTCTGTACCCGGTTCACCACAACGGTTATCGCCCCAAGGATCACGATCACCGCCAGGATAACCAGTACGAGGGCCATCCCCTCTTCCCTGTTTCGTGTAGCTCTCATATAGGAGCCCTCCTTTGCACCCGCGAAACCCGCGCCCCGGTCCACGGACAATTCACCGTCAATTCTCAAGATAGACATCGCTGGAAATCGTAACCCGCGCCGGATTGGTCCGGCGAAGTCCGATGAGCTTTTGAGACGTCAATGTTATGGTCAACACATTCCCGTTCAATGCAAACGTCACCGTGGACATATCGTTCGCGCCGCCTACCGGCCGCGTCTCTCCCGCATCATTCGTCGAACCGTTCCCATTCAAATCTTGTATGCGAAGGATGCGCCGCGAAAGCACCCGGTCCCCGTCCGTATCTTCCCCGGAATTGAGACGTCCGTCTCCGTTCGCGTCTTCGTTGATGTAGCGAAACGTGATCGGCTGGCTCCAATTGCGCCCGGACCCTCCCTCGGGCGTCTGAAACGTCACCTGCACGGGGCTCCCCGCCACAGGATTGGCCGTCACGACGAGCGCGCGCAACGGCGGCGTCAGCGAAACATCCGTTCGCTTCGATGCAAGCTGAAGCTCCGCGACCATACCTTCCATTGCATCACGTACGTTGTCCTGAACCTCTGCCTTCGACTTCGCCGTCGCCGAAGAAGTAGACGCCGCTTGCACCGCAACCATGCCCAAGGCGCAGATGATCACGAGTATCGCCGTCGAGATCATCAGTTCCGTCAACGTGAAGCCCCGATTCTCCATCAGTCCGCCCCTCATCGGTCGGCCAATATGCTTGAAACGCTTACCGTCATCGGCCGCCCCCGCATATCCACCCATGTGCTCGTTACCGTGACCTCCAGCGGATTTGTGTTCGGATCGACATAGTCCACCGTCACCACTTCCTGCGTGAGCGTCCCCGCGTTGGGAACTTGGACCCCATCCGGCCAAAGCGTGGTTATCGCGTCGGGAAAGTTCGTGGGATTGGCCGTGCGCACGTCCCGCATGTTGCTCAAAATGCTCGCGCAATCTCGGACGGCCGTGTGCCGCTGGTTCTGCATGTCCAACGCCACATAATAGGAGATCAAGGATTGCGCCGTGGCGCCCATTACAATGACGAATAGCGCCATCGCGATGGTCAATTCCAGCAGCGTAACACCTTCCTCATCCCTGAACCGCCGATAGCGCATACCCATATCTCCTTTTGTCTACAAGCAGGGAGAGGAATTAGGAGAGGGCAGGCAGGAAAAACTGGGCCTGTGCGCCTTCCGGTAGCCTCACCGAGCCGTCGCGCTTCCACTGCTTACCCCAAAGGAAACACTCCAGTAGACTCAATTTTCGAGTCCCACCACGAAACGCTTTTGCACAATGCCCCAAGTTGCGGTCATCCGCAATTATGCCACACACGTCTCACTTTTGACAAATGGGGCACCAATGAACGCAACACGCTCATAACAAAAGACTTACACAACAAGAACCGAAATCGATCGCGTAGCAAAACACCGCAAATCCCGCAATATTAGAATTAAAACAACCCAAAACATCCAGCAATCAATTCATTATATGCTTAAAAATAAATTCTGTCAATATATTACCTTGCGCAGATCAAAAATCAGCCTTTCGTCTCTTCCTTTCACCCCTTTTCACCAAATAGAAAGGAAGTGCGAAGTGACCGGCTTCGTGTCGCCGCTCAGCTCCCAGCTTATACGGGCACTGGACCCGCGCCCGCCGCAGGGGCCGAGACGATAACCGCTCCTTTCAGGCCCGTCTCAACCCGGTAGCGCTTCAACAGTTCTTCGGCAAATGCGTTCACCCGGTTCATGGCGACCAAGTGAACCGTGCATCCACCGAACCCCGCTCCGGTCATACGCGCACCGAAACACCCGGACATTGATCGGGAAATCTCGGTCATGGCGTCGAGTTCGGGACAGGTCACCTCGTAGTCGACGCGCAGGCTCGCGTCGGACTCGCTCATCAACACGCCCAGCCGGCCGGCGTCGCCGGACCGCATCGCATCGCATGCGGCCAGTGTCCGGTCGTTTTCTGAAATGACGTGTCGGGCGCGACGATACGCGACCTCGGACATGGCCTCCCGCGCCTCTTCGAGCTGATCCAGCGTGAAGTCTCTGAGATGGGTCGCCGCTGCGCCGTGAACACGGCACAACGCCGCGACGGCTTCACGGCACTCCGCCACCCGCTCGTTGTATTTGGACGCCGACAGCTTTCGCGGCACCCGCGTGTCCGCGATCAAGAATGTTGCATCGGAAAACGCCACGGGGATCTGCTCGAATGCATGCGTCCGGCAGTCAAGGAACAACGCGCTCCCGGCCACGCCCGCGCGCGAAATGAACTGGTCCATGATCCCGCTAGACAGTCCCAGAAAGTCGTTCTCCACCCGCTGCCCAAGTTGGGCTGCGGCTGCGGACGTCAACGCGAATCCACCCGCCTGCTCGAACAGGGCAAGCGCGGCCATCTCAAGGCTGGCGGAACTGCTCAGTCCCGATGCGACGGGAACATCACCTAAAATCAGGCAATCCAACCCGGTGACGGGTTTGCCCAGCATAGAAAGTTCTCTGGCAACACCGGTCACATAGTCGATCCACGGCTCTCCCGCCGAACGATTCGGACTCCCCAGGTCCAGCTCACCGCGCCGGTCGAAATTCGCGGCATACGCCGAGAGTCGAAAGTCCGGACGCCGCGCCGCCAGGATCGCCGTATCGCGCTCGATCGCCATCGGCAACACATAGCCGTGGTTGTAGTCCGTGTGCTCGCCGATAATGTTGACCCTGCCGGGCGCGCGCGCCCCCAACTCGGGCTCCTTGCCGAAACGGGCGATAAAAAGGGCTCGGGCTCGCGAGATATCAATGCTCATGAGTAACTCCGGTGAAGCGAAACGGCGCGCATGATGCGCGCCGGAAGAGGACTAGACACGGTGGCCGCGGACTCCTCAGGCGAGGATGGATTTCTCGGTGTCGATGTCGAAGTAATGCGCCTTCTCCATCTGCACATCAAGCACGTGCGCTTGGTTGACCGCCGGCTCCTTATCCGAATTGATCCGCGCCGTCACCACGCTCGCGCCTAGCGCAAGGTGCAGATAAATCTCCGACCCCATCGGCTCGACGACTTCCACGTTCGCCTTCATGCTGACCCCCTCGACGGGAGTCTGCGACGGGTTCTGCGCAAAATTCTCCGGGCGAATACCGCACACGACCCGCTTCCCGGCATAGGCATCCAGCTTCTGCTGGTGCTCGGACGCCACTTTCAGATTCACCGTATTGGCTTTGTCGCGGAACCGGAGCGAACCGTTCTCCGCGGAGATGGACCCTTCGATAAGGTTCATCGGCGGACTTCCGATAAACCCAGCCACGAACTTATTCACGGGATGGTTGTACAACTCAAGCGGCGTGGCGATCTGCTGAATACGGCCACCCAACATCACCACGATCCGGTCGCCCATCGTCATCGCCTCGACCTGATCGTGCGTCACGTAAATCATCGTCGACTGAAGCCGCGTATGCAGCTTGCTAATTTCCGCGCGCATCTGCACGCGCAACTTCGCATCCAGGTTCGATAACGGCTCATCGAACAGAAAGACCTTCGGATTGCGCACAATCGCGCGCCCCACTGCCACACGCTGGCGTTCGCCGCCCGACAACGCCTTCGGCTTGCGTTCCAGCAAATGCTCGATTCCAAGAATCTGCGCCGCCTCGTGAACGCGCTGGTCGATGTCCTTCTTCTTGAACTTACGCAGCATCAACCCGAACGCCATATTCTTGTACACGGTCATGTGCGGATAAAGCGCGTAGTTCTGAAACACCATCGCGATATCGCGATCTTTCGGAGGCACGTCGTTCACCAGGCGGTCGCCAATAAAGATCTCGCCCTCGGTGATTTCCTCAAGCCCCGCAATCATGCGCAGCGTCGTAGACTTCCCGCACCCCGACGGCCCCACAAGCACGACAAACTCTTTGTCTTGAATGACTAACGTGGCATCCGTCACCGCGGGAACACCCCCCGGATACGACTTCCCAACGCCCTTCAGCTCAACCCGTGCCATAACGCGCTTTCCTTTATCAGAAATAGTGCTGACTGCTTGGGGCACGTACCGCAAATGCCCGCCAACCCCCTGTAATCACAACTTCGGATGATACTCGCGCCCCACACACGAGTCAAGCAATGAGCGCGTCACATAGCCGCCAAAACGCACATGCTCCCCGCCCAGACAAACAGAAAAAACCACCGTTCATCCAGGGACCAAAAACCTGCAGCACTGCCTCGGCCCCTCGTCCTCGCGTCCCCTCGTCCACCGCAGTCGCGCTAGTTCTTCAGCCACGCCCCCCTCCGCCTCGCGACCACCACGACCATCAACGCCGCAACAATCAACACGGCCGTCGTCCACTTCGCCATCGGCACACCTTCGGGCAACTCGCCTACGACCGTCACGGTGCGTGCCGCGCTGCCCACGTTGCCTGCAACGTCGGCGGCTTGGTACGTCAGGTAGTACGTACCCGGCATGTTAATGTTCACGGCACCCGAGGTCGTAATGAAAGCACTCCGGTTACCACTCACAGCGTCGGCGGCGGTTGCGCCGGGTTCCAGATAGGCCTGCCCCACGTTGAGCGTGACGCCACTGCCACCCAACAACGTCACCACTGGCGGCGTAGTATCGCCGACTTGTTGCACGTAGACTTCCGCGCCGCTGCCTTGCGCCCCGGGCGCATTCACTCTCACCCACGCGTTGCGCGTGGCCTTCGTTTCGTTCGCGGCAAGGTTCACCGTCACGCTGGCATTGCCGGTTCCACTCGACGCACCCGCGAAGCTCGTGAATCCCGTGGAGTTGGAGAGAATCGTTGCGGTCCAGTTTAAGGTGCCTTGTCCGCCGTTCGCGATGGCGATTGCCTTGCTCCCCGGCGTTGCGCTCGCCGTTTGCTGTCCCGGCGTCACTTGAAGGATCGGCGGAATCACCGTTGGCGAGAGATAGACGAACTGCGTCGGCAACGAATTGACGTAGCCCACGGACAACGGGGTACTGTAAGGCACGTATCCACCCGGGGCGATGCTCACCGTGTACAAGGTGCCCGACGCGAGCGACGGGAACAGCGCGATGCCCGAGCCAAGCGTATTCATCGTGATCGTGCCCGCCGTCGGGCTGCTCACCTGCACGGGTATGCCGGCCAGCGCCGCGCCGCCCATCACGTTGTACACCGCCACCGACAGCGATGGCCGCGTGCCGCAAGGGCCTTCCGGCGCGCAGATACCAAGGTCGTAGTACGCGTCGACCCCGGACAGTTCCAATTCGTTCGTAACCTTCACGTAGTAGCGTCCCGCCAACAATGGGACAAATTCGAGGTAGGCGCCTCCCAGTTCGTGGAGCCCGGCGTCATCGAAGTCCAGAAGGGTCATGCCGTCGCTTGCATACACCTCAGCCAGGGTTATTGTGTCCGAACCGATGTTGCTCGTCTCAATCGTTACGCTGGTGCCTGCCGTCAACTCTGCTTCGCTCA
>JBHEKO010000735.1:0-3193 GCA_041859475.1 Candidatus Hydrogenedentales bacterium | reverse complement strand
AATTCCGGCTCCGCGCTCTCGAATCCAAAATCTCCTAGACAATCTTCGTATAGAACGCCATCCCAAACCGAACGGCCATCACCAACTCGAACACCACCACCCGTGGCAACAAGGCGACATTCAATGTCAGGATTCGGCCCGTCTTCAGGCGCTGGAAAAGGTCGCGCCGGTACGCATCGAACTGACGTCTACGAGCCACGTAGCGTATCGCCAAGTCCTCATACCCCGCCAACAGGCCTTCCTTAATGTAGAGTTCCGTCTGCACCACGCGACGCCAAGACGGCACCTGCACATCCAAGTTGCGAAGGCACTCGTCCACCTCCAACGCCTTCTGCCCAATCCTGCGCCTCACGCGACTGCTTAGGTGTGCGCTGCTCGTGCACAGTTCGTGCAGCCGCTGCGAGGCGCCTTCTAGGAGTCTGCGCAGTTCCTGCGTCGCTTCGTCGCACCGCCCTCGCGGATCGCACTCCGCTACGCGCTGCTGCACAACCGCCCACTTCGCGCGGAACTCGGCCAACGCGGCCCAGCGCGGGTCCGCCTTCTTGCGCGTCAACAGCCAGATTTCCTGAAACTCGAAGAACAAGTCGCCGATGGTCTTCGCGACGCCGGACAATTCGCGCGCGCGCCGCCGCGCATAGCGAAACACGCCTTCGCGCTCGAACATGGGCCGGCGCTCCTTGCGGCCCTTCAGACGCAGCAGCCCCGTGACCATGGGATGCGTGCCCATCGCCTTCGAATAGCGATTCCACACCGCCAGCCAGAACATGCGCCAATACGAATCGGACGTGTCCGTCCGCATGAGCACATTCACGATATGCTCCTTGCTGTAGAACGTGTCCCAAGCCTCTTCGTACAAGGCGCGCCATTCGCCCGGGGCAAGGTTCCGATGCCGGAACGTCTCGTGAAAACTGTCGAGGTTGTTGAGATCGGCGTCGATAGGCACATGGGTCTCGACCATGTGCTTGTGATCGCGCGAGCCGGGCAATGGCGTCAGCATGAAGAAAGCGGCCTCATCAACTTTGATCTCGTCGCGCAGCGCCGCAAGATCCCTCCGGACCGATTCCTTCGTGTCGTGCGGGAAGCCGATGATATAGCCCACTTCGACAAGCACGCTCGCCTTGCGCCATGTTTCAACCATCGCTGCGTACTCGCCCACCTTGTTCTGGCGCTTTCCCGCCGCGGCGATGTTCTCGGGGTTGATGGTCTCCATCCCCACAAACACGAGGTAACACCCCGCCGCCGTGGCTTTGTCAACAAAGTGCGCGAGCTTCCACGATTGCGTGTCCACCTGCATCATGAAGTGAATGGGCATGCCTTCTTCGCGCAACTGAATCAGCCCATCGAACAACGGTTCCCACACCGGGCTTCGCGATAAATTGTCGTCCGTAAAGAAGTATGTGTTGATGCCGCGCTCGTAGTTGGCGCGAACCGTCTCCAGGATGGCCTCGTGCGACCGATGCCGCATCGTGCGTCCTTGCACGTTGATGATCGTGCAGAACGAACAATTGAAGGGGCAGCCCCGGCTTGTGTCGATCGTGCCCATGTTGCCCCACACGAAGCGGCGAAGATAAGCCGCGTCGGGCTGCGGCACGGGCGCATCGGAAATGTCGGGCGGTTCCGTGAATTCGTAAATGGGCTTGAGCGTGCCGTAATACGCATCGCGCAACAGCCCCGCGAGAACGCCCGGCGACTCCGCTTCGCCGCGAACGAGCGTCACTCCGTGGTCCAGCGCGTCTTGAAGTTCCGGCGTCGGCTCGCCAAACACGGAGAGCACGCCACTGACGTGAAATCCGCCAATCAGGACAGGAATATCGGCAGCGCGAAATTGCAGCGCAAGATCCGTTGCGCGTGGAAACTGATTGCTCTGCACGCCCACGAACCCGACCACCACGCGCGTGTCGCGCGCATGGCTCTTGCGCACGATGCGCCGCACGGGCACGCGCTGCACGGAGTCGTCGAAGATCTCGACCGTCACGTCGACATCGGGCGCGATCTCCCCGCGATGCGCGAGGTTCAAGGTAAGCGTCTTCATGACGGCGAGCGTGTTGGACGGCAGCACGCCGCGCCAATAACGATTCACATATCCTTCGTCGTCGTATCGCGAAGGAAGAATGTATACGATATGTAGCTTGCGCGCCATAATGTCCCCCATTTGGTTTCGCATAGCCTACGTACATTATAACAAAGCGACTCGATTCTGAATATAGAGAAAGGGATTGAATGAACGCGCTCGTAGAAATTCCAAATATCGGACCGATTTCCCGCGCATCGGGATTCGTGCCGCTGGAGCGTTGCAGCGACGGCATGTTCGTAGTCGGGAAGGACGGTGTTGTCTCGATTACCGCCACCGGCGACCGCAAGGTCGAGTTCGTTGCATTCGAGGACCACACGCTCGCCTACGTGCGCTCGTCCATGGGATATCCCGCGTACTATCCCGTTCATCCCGTGCGCATCGACCTCCCCGTCAAGGCCGTGCTTATGGATCTCGACGGCACAAGCGTGCGCAGCGAATCGTTCTGGGTATGGATCATCCAACTCAGTATTGCGAGCCTGCTCGATAACGCGCGCTTCGAATTGGAAGAGTCCGATCTCCCCTATGTTTCCGGGCACAGCGTGTCGGAGCATTTGCAGTACTGCATCAAGAAGTACTGTCCCGGCAAGACGGTGGAAGAAGCGCGTACCTATTACTTCCAACACACGGACCGCGAAATGCGCGCCATTCTCGAAGGACGCGGCAAGGAAGGCGCCTTCACGCCCAGCCCAGGCATCAAGGAGTTCTTGCTGGAACTAAAAGCAATGGGGGTGAAGATCGGCCTTGTTACTTCGGGACTGTATGAAAAGGCGTGGCCGGAGATTCTCTCCGCGTTTCGCACACTCGACATGGGCGACCCGCTCGAATTCTACGACGCCATCATCACGGCCGGCTTTGCGATTCGCAAAGGCGAAGCGGGCACCCTGGGCGAACTCTCCCCCAAGCCCCACCCATGGCTATACGCCGAGACCGCCCGCGTCGGCCTGGGCATCGACTTCGCAGACCGGCATCGCGTTGTCGGCATCGAAGACAGCGGAGCAGGCGTCTGCTCGATTCGCTTGGCAGGCTTTGCCGCCATCGGCATCGCCGACGGCAACATCGTCGAAAGCGGCACGCGCGAATTGTGCACCGCATACTGCGACGACTTTGCGCAGATACTGG
>JBHEKO010000546.1:0-2879 GCA_041859475.1 Candidatus Hydrogenedentales bacterium | reverse complement strand
GACGTGATGCCGGACGCGGTTGATCCGCTCGAAATCGTCCTGCGCTCCGTCGATGACTTGATCGAGCTTCAACCGCTCTCGCAATGCCTTCAACTCGGGGAGGTCTGCTCGCTCGAAGGACGTTCGAAAGGATGAGTAGCGGATTGTGGGATTCTCGATGCTGCGCACATAGAACGCGCCTCTGGGGGGCGCGGTGAAAGAGAGGCCCCGGCGTATCTGCAATCCGTGCAGTATCGGAGTTGTCAGCGGAGACGAGGTCGACAGTCGCGCGCAAAGCTGTATGTATCGATGTCTTTCCGCATCAAGTGAGTAGGACCCCGGCTGACTGTCGCCATTTCGCCCTCTTGCTCCGCTTCCCAACACGCGGAAATTGTGCCATGATGCGTCGAGCGGGTCCGGGGTGTCTGCGAAACGAACCGCCAATTCAATGTCCGTGCCCTCCGGGGCAATTCCTCTGGCCAGCACGTGCAGAGCGTCTACGCGGCACTGCGCGAGCAGCGCCTCGGAGTCATACAGCGAACGCCAAAGATCGATGGGAGGGAGCACGAAGGTCCCCTCTCGCGCAAATCGTTGAAGACTCAACCGGATTGTGTATTCGCCCACGATGTCGTTGTCCGGTCCCAGCTTGCCTTCGGACCAGGTTTGTCCGCCGTCCGTGGACTTTGCAGAGGACTTGCCGACGTCAATTCGCTCAACGCCTTCAGGGAGTGTGCCGCTCGTGATGTCAATCTGACCCGATGTGACGAGCGACGTGTTGCCTTTGCAGGTGAATGCGCCACCACCACGCTCGTATTCGTCGGCTCGTGCGATCAGCAGGTTGTAGCCTTCCTCGACGGGCGCATCGCAACCGATCACAATTTCGTTTTGGCCCTTAATCAGATACTCAACATTGAACGGAACCCAATGCCAGACACCCTCGTGCCAAGGCACGGGAATTCCCTCGACGCGATGGCCATTGACGAGGAGATAGTACGGCGCGGATTTGCCGGGGGTGCGCGGTTCCATGTAGAGCACGATGTGCGCAGCTACGGAACGCACATCGTCAAGCGTAAGTGTCTTCTTCGCCATCACGCCGCGATGGATGGACTCCGTGTACGCGCCCTTTTCACTGAGCCCCGCGCCGGGCGCGTCGTTCTCGAGCAAGGCAAGGTTGGCGAGCGCTACACCTTTGCCGTCGTCGCTTCGCATGACACCACGGACCTGAGCGCTCTCGTACATCGCGATTGCGCGAATTTCCTCCGTAATGCTCTTGGTCGCCTGTTGAGCCATGGAAGGGCGAGGCAAAAGGCAGATTGTGGCCATGCACATGAGTGTCCACGCGCTGCATCTTCTGTGTAATCCCACGATAGGCGCCTTTCCGATTCGTCGCGACATTCGCGCACGGCCGCATTGAGTCTAGGTGGCTCAGGCGTCTATTCTCAAGGCATGAGAAACGCAAAGCACAAAGTCGCATCCCTACTGGTCGCGACGCTTGCCGGAGTTTTGGCTGCGCCTACTGCGCTGGGAGAACCGCCAACGCGCGATGCCATCCTGGCAACCATGCATCGGGCCACGGATTTCGCCTTCAACACGCTGGCCAACCGCGGCGGATTCGTATGGCTTTATACGATGGAACTTGAGCCCTATGGGGAACTCAAAGCACGCCCGAGCATGATTTGGGTTGAGCCGCCCTCCACGCCCTCGGTAGGCATCATGCTGCTCGATGCCCATCGCGCTACCGGCGATGCATACTATCTGGAGCAAGCGCGCAAGGTCGCCGAGGCGTTGGCGTGGGGACAGCATCCGTCGGGAGGCTGGCACTACTTTATCGATTTCGATCCTGCCGGCGTTGAGAACTACTACGACACCTTCTTCACGAAATGCTGGGGCTGGCAGGAGTACCTGAAGAAGCGCTCAAACTGCACCTTCGACGACTACACGACGACCGAACCGGCTCGGTTTTTCCTGCGCCTCTACGATACGGCCAAAGACCCCGCGCACAAGGCCGTGCTCGACAAGGCCCTTGGGCATATCCTTCGCGCGCAATATCCGAATGGCGGATGGCCGCAGCGATATCCGATCGACACGGAGCACCCCGACTATTCGGCGTGCGCTACGTTGAACGACGACGTGACCCTGGACTGCATCCTCGTCTTGCTGGAAGCCCATGAACGTCTGGGCAATGCGGACTATCTCGCCGCGGCCCGCAACGGTATGGACTTCTATGTGCGCGCGCAACTGCCCGCCCCTCAAGCGGGGTGGGCGCAGCAATACGACGCCGGCCTCAAGCCCGCGTGGGGGCGTCCCTTCGAGATCGCGACCGTCTGCGCGCCGCAAACGCATACCTGCATCCTCGACTTGTTTCGCTTCTATGCAATCACCGGCGACAAGAAATATCTTGAACCCGTTCCAAAGGCGTTGGAGTGGCTCAAATCCGCGCGCGTTCCCGGCGCAGAAGGGTTTACGCACACCTGTTACAACGAAATGGGCACAAACCGTCCCATCTACATTTTGCAAACAGGAACCACGGTGGAGAACGTCGCATACACGCCGACGTATGAGGAGAAGGGGTGCTATCCCTACTCGCCGCGCCTGACGATTCCCGTCGACGACCTCCGAAAAGAGTACGAACGGCTTGCCGCGTTGTCTCCGGAGGCTGCACGCGAGGAGGGCTTCCGAAACGAACACTCGAAAGAGCTCCCGCAATTTATGCGGGGGCTGCACATGGTGAAAGCGTTGTCGTTGACGCAACAGACTCCGGAAGGTCTTGCTGCCATCGTCGAATCGCTGGATGAGCGTGGGGGATGGCGTGACGAAGTCTCCCTCCTTGATCCCTTCCAGCCCTTCACAAAGCCGCCGCGCGTCGTCACGGCGTACACCATCGGCGGCTACATCGCACG
>JBHEKO010000467.1:0-27943 GCA_041859475.1 Candidatus Hydrogenedentales bacterium | reverse complement strand
TTGAGGTCGATCCGCCAGAGTTGGTTCTTGTCGTCGGCGCACGCCCAGAGAAATCCTTCATGGTCGAAGCAAAGCCCGTTCGAGCGGCCGCAGGGTTCCATGAATGTTGAAAGCTTGTCGTCAACGCCCCAGACGTGAATGTGGTCGTTGGGCTGGTCGGTGAAATAGACGTTGCCGGACGCGTCCGAAGCGGGGCCTTCGGTAAACGCGAACCCGCCGGAAAGTTTCTCGACTACCTGCCCTTCCGTGACAACATCCGCTATTGCGTAGGAGGCGCAGGCCAAGCTCACGACTACTGAAACGAACAATCGAACGGATGCGCGCATGATTTCTCTCCCTTATGCTTGTCGAAGCGCAGCATAGCACGGAAGACGGAATTCTTGCGCGCCTTTGCCTCCGTGGCTGACATCCATTGTTCTAGGAGTTGGTTCCTCCGGTTCCGGATGAAACGAAACTCTGGTCGTTTCGTGCGAATGATGCTATTCTCACCGGTGGAAGTCATGTATCAGGCATCGCGGGAGCAAGGGTGATTCCGCTTGGCCTGGTAAAAGACCTCGCTTTCTTTGAATCTTAGCGATCCCGGGAATTTGGCGGGAGCGGTAAGCAGGCCCGTCGTGCGCGGAAGCGACGCTCGCGACCTAAAGAAAGAGCGGACCATGAGCAGGGATACGATGACGGCGGGGGCGCTCGTTGAGACCTGTCTTCAGGCGACGGGGGCGGCCTTCGGGTGGATTGACTGTGTTCCTGGGGGGGGAGACGGTCATGATGCCGCATGTGTATGTTGCGAGGCAGGAGGCAAACCGTATGCCGCCGAACGTCCCTCGCTTCTCGATCCTCTATTCGGCCTCTGCTGCGAAAAAAAGCGCGTCGTGTACGAGAATAACGGCAGCACGTCGCGTTCGATAAGGCGCGCCTCCGGCGAATCGCTGATACTGCGCTCCACGCTTCTTGTCCCTTTGCTCTTGGCGGACCGGATTATCGGAATCCTGGGGTTGTCGAACAAACCGGGCGGCTTCGATGGGCGCGATGCGCAAACGGCGACGGGGCTTGGCGCACTGGTGTCGATGATACTCGCGGAAAGCGACGGCGTGGAAAGCTGCGAGAGAGAGAATCGCTTCAAGCGCTTTTTCAATTCGTCCTTGGTGGGCATGGCGGTAACCTCCCCCGAAAAGGGATGGCTGGAAGTGAACGACTGCTTGTGCGAGATGCTCGGGTATTCGAGAGAGGAACTTTTCGGCCTGACCTGGGCCGAGCTTACCCATCCCGAGGATCTGGCCGCGGACGAGGAACGCTTCAATCACGTGCTGTCGGGAGTCTACGATGAATACGCGATGGAGAAGCGGTTCATTCGAAAAGACGGCCAGACAATTTGCGCCCGGCTCTATGTGAAGAGCGCGCGGAGGCCAGACCGTCGCGTCGAATCGATAGCGGCCGTCATCGAAGACATCACGGAACAGCGGTCGCTTGAGAATCGCTTGCGGCACACGCATAAGATGGAAGCCCTTGGGATGCTTGCCGGGGGGATTGCGCACGACTTCAACAACATCCTCGCGGCAATCGCCGGCAATATCGACCTTGCGCTGGAGGACGCTCCCGCGCAGGCGAAGGACCTGCAGGGATTTCTGTCGTCTGCAATGAAGGCGACGCGGCGCGCGAGGGCCTTGGTTCAGCAGATCCTGTCATTCAGCCACCAACGCCCGACGGAGCGCAGGCCGCTCGACCTGAACATGATCGTGAAAGAAGTGGCGAAGCTGCTGAGGGCATCGATGCCCAGTACCATCGAAATCGAAATTGTGCCGGACGCGAGGCCGTTGGTGGTGTATGCGGACACGACGCAGATACACCAAGTCCTCATGAACCTCTGCACGAACGCCTATCACGCCATGCGCGACAAAGGCGGAAAGCTGACGGTCGCGCTGGATACCGGCGTATATGAAGCGAGCTGCGACGTGCCGGCGCCGGGCGTCTATGCGCGGTTAACGGTGCAGGACACGGGCGAAGGGATGGAAGATTCCCTGCTGCAGCGCATCTTCGATCCCTATTTCACCACCAAGCCTAAAGGAGAAGGCACCGGCATGGGCTTGGCGGTAGTGCATGGAATCGTGAAGAGCCACGGGGGGGCCGTGAAAGTAACGAGCGAGCTTTCGCGCGGGTCCACGTTCGAGGTGCTGTTGCCCGTGGCGCCGGAGAGCGCTGGAGAGGATGACGAGGTGATTCTCGACGACGCGCCTCAGGGGCACGGCGAGCGAATTCTGTTTGTGGACGATGAGGAATCGATCATCGACGTCGCGGAAAAACTCCTCGCGCGGCAAGGGTATAAGGTTGTGAGCGCAACGGCGAGCCAGGAAGCCTTGGCGATGTTTCGCGCCAATCCCCAATCGTTCGATCTCGTGATCACCGATCAGACGATGCCGCGATTGACGGGCTTGGATATGGCGCGCGAAATCTTGCGCATGAGACCGGACGTGCCAATCATCATGTGCACGGGGTACAGCGAAAAGGTCAGCGATGAGATCGCCCGCGAGGCGGGCGTGCGACGGCTTCTCCACAAGCCGGTCCTGGGACCCGTTTTTGCGCAGGCAATTGAGGGCGTGCTAAGTCAACGGGCCTGACAAGGCCCGCTCAAGGGGACACGTATCCGATGGCGCGAGTACTTATCGTCGATGACGACGAGATGTTTGCGAATGTTTTGACACACGCGGTGACGCGCCTCGGACATGAGGCCGACTCCGTGGGGTCCTGTTCGCACGCGTTAACGACCGCGAACGCCCATTCCTACGACGTGATATACCTCGACGTGAACCTGCCGGACGGAAATGGGCTGGAAGTGCTTCCTGCGCTCCGGCAACTGCCTTCGCATCCAGAGGCAATCATCATCACGGGGGCGGGCACCGCGGATGGGGCCTCTCTTGCGATTCGCTCGGGGGCGTGGGACTACATCGAGAAATCGGCGACGCGTCAGGAAATGACATTGCCGCTGGTGCGCGCCTTGCAGTATCGCGAAGAGCGGCAAGCCACAAGGACTCGGTTATTCGACCGCCAGTCCATCATTGGAGATTCCCCAAGCCTCCGGCTTTGCCTGGAGGCCGCGGCCCAGGCCGCGGACAGTGATGCCAACGTATTGATCGTAGGAGAGACCGGCGCCGGCAAGGAGCTCATTGCGTCCGCGATTCACGAGAACGGCTTGCGCAAGCGCGGTAATTTCGTCGTCGTAGACTGCGCCGCGCTGCCCGAATCGCTGGTCGAGAGCATCCTGTTCGGCCATGTGAAAGGCGCATTTACGGGAGCCAACGCAGACCGCGAAGGTCTTGTGCGCCAGGCGGACGACGGCACCTTGTTCCTCGACGAAATCGGCGAATTACCGCTCCAACTACAGAAGTCATTTTTGCGTGTTCTTGAAGAGCACTGCTTCCGCCCCGTTGGCGGACACGAAGTCTTTTCGAGCAATTTCCGGCTTATTGCCGCTACGAATCGCGACCTTGAGGCCATGGCCCACGCGGGAGAGTTTCGCCAGGACTTGCTGTTTCGACTGCGCGTGTTGACGGTGGAAGTACCGCCGCTGCGCGAGCGCAAGGAAGACATTCGCCACATCGCGATGAGCCACGTCAATATGCTCTGCGAGAAGCACGGTGTTGCAACAAAGGGCTTCTCCCCGGATTTCTTCAGTGTGCTCATGGGGTACGAGTGGCCGGGAAATATCCGTGAATTGATCCACGCGATGGACCGTGTATTCGCCTATGCGCGAGAGGACAACGTCTTGTTCCCGAACCACCTGCCGACGGAGTTGCGCGTGAAGATGGCATGCGAAGGCGTGCAGGCGCGCGCCGGCGCCGCCGTGCTTCCGGCCGGGAACCGCCCGCTTCCCGCTTTCCTCCCCCCCATGAAAGAAATACGAGACGTCGCGATTGCCGAGGCCGAGCAACGCTATCTTCACGATCTCATGGCGTTGACGGATGGCCAAATCAGCGAGGCCTGCAAGATTGCGGGAGTATCCGTTGCTCGCCTATACGCGTTGTTGAAGCACTACGAAATCCCGCGAAAGAAGACTGGGTTGTAGGGTGCAGGGGTTTGGGGGAATGAGAATTCAGATCTGAAATTTGCGATCTGCGATCTGCGATCTGCGATCTGAGATCTGAGATCTGAAATTCGAGATTTCAAATTCGGGATTTGAGATCCGAGATTTGAGATTTCAAATTTGAGATTTGAGATCTATCCGGCCCATGGCGCGATTCCTTCTGCAGTTCCCCTTCCTTTGCGGCGTTCTGTCTCCCTATGCAAACCGGCCGATGCGGAATAGCCCAATGGGATAGTCCGTGTGGCCTTGGGTAGAGAGGTCGGCGAGGATCTCGCCGATGACGGAAGCAAACTTGTAGCCGTGACCGGAAAAGCCGCCGGCGACAACGACGTTGTCGTGGTGGGGATGGCGGTCAACGATGAAGTGACGGTCGGGGGACATAGAGTACATGCAGACGCTGAAGCGTGTGCGGTGGGCTTCCATGTGGGGGAACGTCTCTTGCAGAAATTGCCGGACGCGGGTCTCGTCTTCTGGCGTTAGGCCCCGGTTAAGTTCGTCGGGATCGTCCACGGGATCCCCGCCCGTGTGTTCGGCGATTTTCATGCCATCTTCCGAGAACGCGGGGAATCCGTAGAAAGAACCGGACTCGCGTTCCACATAGTATGCGGGGAATTTCGGCCCGCGATAGTCCTCGATATTCGAGGCGCTATACCAAAGCTGCACCTTGCGCAACACTTGGACGGGCGCGCCAAGTTCGGTTAGCAGCGGCGCGGCCCACGAGCCCGCCGTCACCACCAGCCGCCCGGCGTGTAACTGGCCGCGTTCCGTTGTGAGGGTGACGCCGTTGCTGTCCGCATGCCACGCAAGCACGTCCTGATGAATAAGCACATCGGCCCCGTGCTGTTGGGCGAGTGTCACCTGTTGCTCGATACATGATTCGACCAGAAGGTAACCGCCGACGGGATCGATGTACACCACGTGTCCTTCAGGGAGGGCGAATTGCGGATATCGCCGTTGCGCTTCAGCGGTGTCGATGCGTTCGTGGGGGAGGGGGGTCTTGGCGTAATACGACTCCAATCCTGCGATCACTTCGGAGTCCGGCGCGCCGGAAAGCAGGAGGCCGCTGCGGACGAGCAAGTGCCGCCCGCATGCGGCCTCCAAGTCTTCCCACAAATCATAGGCATGGTCCAGCAGCGGCGCATAGTCCGGGTGCTCATGATACGCCTTGCGAATCATGCGGCATCCGCCGTGCGAACTGCCTTTGTCGTGCGCAATGCCGTGGCGCTCGACCCCGCACACGCGCAAGCCCCGCTTGGCCAGGCTGTAGAGCGCCGAGCTCCCCATTCCTCCAAGTCCGAGAACGATTGCGTCGTATGTGGTCCGGGTCATGTGTACGCCTCTCGCGCGGAGGCGCGGCTCCATCCTACTTCTTGGACTTGCCGCCCTTCTTGCGCTGTTTGTTGAGCGCCTCGTAGGCCTCTCGATTCTTCTTCCACAACGCCTTCATCGCCTTCATTTCGGCGTTCGGCGTTACGTGCGTAATCGTCGTCTGTTGCTTGGACTTGTTGTCCCAATCGCCTTTGACGTCCTTCAGCACCGGCATTCGCTTGGCCACGGGCGGCACCTTCGATGCCGCCGCCGGCTTGTCCGCATACCAGTAGGCCACGGTGCTCATCTCGTTACAGAGATGATTCGCATGCCCATGTTCGATCGTAACTTTGATCGATTTGTCGTAGCGGACCGGGTTTTCGATGTGGTGCACGTAGCTCGTCTGATAGCCGCCGGTATTGCTCTCGTGAATCGACGACCCGTTTCGCATAAACGCATTCGGTTGCATGCCCCACGCTTGGTTGAGGTAGTCTTCGCTTCCTGTGCCATGCAGATCGGGCGGCCACTTGTAGCCATCCACCCAGATCATGTCGTCGCCTTCCCCCCACCACGTGCGCTGGAAGTTCGTCACGCTGATGTTGCAGCCGACGTAATGACCCCGGCCTTCCGTCTCCAGGATGACGTAGTTGTTGTTCCACGCGAGCCGTTCCTTGTTCGAGACGTCCGCTTCCGGCCGGTTCACCCAAATCTCATGGCCCCAGCCGCCGAACGGATTCTCGCGGCGGAACTCGGCGCAGAAGTACATCTCGTCCTCGGGCAACGGTTTCTTGTAGGTCTCGTAGTCGATGTAGAAATACTGGCCGTGCACGTCCGGACTCTCGTTAATGAGTTCCACGACTGCGCGCTCGCGGAACGGCATCTGCGCATAGCAATTCAATGCGCATCCTTCGTTGAACCGGTTGTTGTTGAACGTCGATGCGCTGAACAGGAACGACTGGTACGAATTCACGATGCTGTGGCCAAGTCCGAAGAAATCGCCCAGCGGCACAAGCACGCTCGCGTGCGGCGCGTTGTCCCACGTGATTCGAAGCAAGCACTCTCGGTAATGGTGCCGTTGCGTCATCCAAATATGGAGGATGCGTCCAGGCCCTTTGATATCGGCAAGCACGCGCGTCTCGCCGGGCTGGATCTGCCAGGCGTCCGCGTTATGGCCGGTGACGTCCCACGAGGAACACCGGCCGGACGTTGCGGGGCGCCGCTTGGTAAGAAGGTCGTACATATCATTCTCCCTCCCGCCTGTGCGGGAAATTGCCAACTAGAGACATTCACGTGTGAATACAACCGCAGGCCCCCCCTGTACCGTTGCATTCGCCTGTGGAATGATATGAGTGCTCGCCAGGCACGAATTGAAGCGCGCGCGCAATGAGCGGCGCGCGGCTCCAGGAAGGTCGCTTATTTCACCTCCCTGCTCTGCTCGATGCGGTACGCGATTCCTCGCGCATTCATGAGCACATCGCGGTCAACGTGGGCTAGGTCCGACGGCGTGGGCTGGATGCCGCACTCCTCGAACAAGCGCATCGACGCCGCCTGTATGCGTTGCTGCACGAACGCCGTCAACGCTTCTCCCTCCAACTCGGACCCCATGCCTTCGTGCATGGCTGCTTCGAGGTGGTCGAGCGATTTTAGAAGAACCTCTCCGGCTGCCGCGACTTCCGTCACGATGCCGAAGTGGCTGAGGCACAAGCGGTCTGCGCCGCTGTTCAGAATACGCTGCGCGGATGCGCGCGCCGCCTGGGGATCGAAATCCGTCGGCGGGCTCGAAAAGTAGATGTACGGCTTGGAGCCGTGCTGGATGCTCGGGTAGTGCATGCCGAAGGCGTCTCCGGTGAACGCGCTCCCGCTTGCCGAATCGATGACGGCGATGTGATGCTTCGCATGCCCCGGCGTGTGCAGGAACTGCAGCGTGCGCTTTCCGAAACGGAGCTTCTTGCCGTCTTCGACGGGCTTTACACGGGAAGGGCGAATGGGTTCGACGCAACCATACAGCGTGTCGAATACGTCGCGGCCGTACACGCGAAGCGCGCTCTCCACCAATCGCGCCGGATCGACCAAATGGCGTTCCGCGCGCGGATGACATAATACCTTCGCCTTGGAGCAATGCGTCAACAATGCCGCAGCCCCGCCGCAATGATCGAGATGCGCATGCGTGACGACGACATAGCGGATGCACTCCGGCGTCAATCCCTGCTCCTCGATCGCGCGCAGCAGCATCGGCACGGCCAGCGCCGTATTGGTGTCGATGATAGCAGCCTGGCCGTCTTCAACGATGAGATAGGCCGCGGCGCTTTCGGGCGCGCGATAGTGGCAATCCACCATGATCACGGTTTCCGGTTCGCGACGCTGCATGTTCCCTTCCTTCCTTTGACCCGGAGTGCTTTGGGACGGTCCACTCCAAGCTCAATCGAATTGTTGCACACCGCGACGTTGCATCGCGAATCTCTCACCGTATCTCGAGTGTCCTTGCCTGCCTCCGCGCACGATTTCTCCCGTATCCGTCCACACTTCACAAACACATACCGGCGAGGGCTATGAACCCCTCGCCGGTATGAAACGAATCTACTTGTGTTGGCCGGACTACTTCTTCGAGCGATACTCAATTTGGTGCAAGTCGATGGCACGGCCGGGTCCGCCGAACTTCAGGCCGCTGTCGATGACGATGTACGTGCCATCGTCGCCGTTGATGCCGCCGGTGAATTCGAGCGCGTTCCGGTGCAAGAAGGAACCGTCTTCAAGCGCTTCGCCCGCGAACAGATGTTCGACGCCGAGCGCGATGTAGAAGTCTTCCGAATAGCTGTAGCGCAACCACAACAACACGGTCGTGCCAATGTCGTCTGAGCCTTCTTCGGAGAAGAAACTCAGTGCGGGCGCGAGGGGAATACGGAACCGCCCGATCTGCCACATAGAAGGCATTTCAAAGGGTTCATCCACCCAGAAATGCGACACGAGCAACGATGCGGTCACGGCCTCGGTCAACTGGGTTTCCGCGCCGATGCGCAACTGCTTGAAGTTCGACATGTCTTGGCCTACGTCGAGCGTCCAGCTATACACCGTACCCGAGAACAAGCGGTTGAACGAGATGCTCGAATCGGGACGGTCGATGGGATTCAACCAATCGCCGAAGGTCACGTCCCGGTTGTCCTCGCCCGACATCCACGCGCCGCCCACTTTGATGCGTGGCTTCATGAAGACGTTCTCGAAGGTATGGCCGACTTCGAAGTCCATGCCCCATGCGTCGGTCCGGGCGCTGTCGTCGCCGTAGGTGAAGCCATTCGGAACGAATCCGACGCCGACCGCATCCATCTCGCCGAACTGGTAGGCGGCTTCCAAGTCATAGTCCCACCCCAGCGCTTTGCCCGTCAGGCGGGTGCCCACGGTGTGCAGATAGGACGGATCGTAATTGTCGCGTCCGAAGAAGTCTTCAAACCACTCGACCGGCGCCGAAGAATCGGTGTCGTTCAGGCTGCGCCCATCGCGCACCAGAAAGTAGTAGGCAGTGACATTGAGCCAGTCGGCGGGCTTGAACGTGGCGTGCGCCCCGTAGAAATCCACGTCGCCATCTTGTTCTCCCACTCCGCCTTCCGCCAGCTTCGTCGCCCACGCGTCGATTTCCCACAGATCCCCGTGGTACATCAAGCGAACGCCGTCGAACGAGATTGACAGCGTTGCCGCGATGTAATCGCTGACGAGCCACCGCTTGTCGATGGCGAGGGGCTGACGGCCGATGCGCAGCGTAAGGGGCATGTCGAACAGGTTCTCTACGTCGATGAACGACTGCGTGACCTCGACATCGTTCGAGGTCTGCGCCCGGAAGTCGGCGCCCGTCACATAATCGGAGCGGAAATCCTCGCCCCAAATGTCGAAGGACTCGAGAATCACCGTTGCATTCACGTTGTTGGTGAAATCGGCATTGAAGTCCAAGCGCGTTTTTTGTTCGACGAGTTCCTTGTCAGTCACCCTTTCGTCGAACGAGTACCGGGTCCGCGTGCCGAACGGTCCAATGGGCCGCCTAGGCAGGAAGAAGTCCGGGACGCGATCCAGGGATACGCCGCCCGGCAGCGTGTCGTCGTACACGTTGTGCCAGTACCGAGCACGCAACCGGATTTCGCCGCCCACGACAATGTTCTGCAATTCGGCTTGTGCATCGAAAACGCCCGAAATCTTCGCCGCTCTGCTGCCGAACTGGCCGCTGCCGAGCACGGTGAGACCTAAGTGAAGGCAAGCGCCAAGCGCTACCCCCCAGAGAAGCACCCCTAGAACGCCTCTCTTCCTCCGCACATCTTTCCCAGTCATGATGCCTCCTTCCGCACGTTAGTATTGCGCAAATCTATGGATTGAAACCCCTTATGCCACGCAATCTCGACCTCCCCACGCGGGGTTCACCGGATTCTCTCTGTGAGAAGTTAGTTTAGCGAGGCTTTCTTACTTTGGCAAGCATTTGTTTAGCATCAATTGCCTCGCATAAAGAATTAGTCTTGCTAGGTAAGCCGGGATTGTACGGCGCGGAATTCTACAAACCAACAGGACAGCCTTCTCGTCTGGGCAGGGACGTTTCGCCGAAACGTCCGCAGACAAACGCAGGCAGCGCGAAAGGAAAGAGGCGCTTTCGGCGAAAGCGCCCTACCCAAGTTTTGGGAGTCGCGGTAGGGACGTTTCGCCGAAACGTCCGGGATTCTGCTCGAAGGCGCTTCCTCTGTCGAATGCCTGTGATATACTCCGGTCGCTTCGAGGCAGGCTGCACCAAAACCGGGGTATTCCACATGAAAATCTCGTCGTATTTCGCCAAAGACCTATTCAGCGGAAAGACTGTCTTCGTCACTGGCGGGGGCAGCGGCATCAACTTGGGGATAGCCAAATGCTTCGCGACGCTGGGGGCGTCCATCGGCATTTGCGGACGAACGCAAGAGAAACTGGACCGGGCCGCCGAGGAACTCCGCGCTTTGGGGGCGAAGGTCTGCGCTGTGCCGGCGGACGTGCGCGACTTTGCGGCCCTGGAGGCCGCCATCGTTAAATCGGAGCACGAGGTTGGCCCCATGAGTACGCTTGTGTGCGGAGCGGCTGGGAACTTCCCATGTCCAGCAGAGGCCCTTAGCTCCAATGGATTCAAAGCCGTCGTGGATATCGACTTGCTGGGGTCGTTCAATGCCAGCCGGGCGGCCTTGCCCCAGTTGCGGAAGACCCGTGGGAATATCATCTTTATTTCAGCCGGGCAGGCCTTTCTGCCCTACATGGCGCAATGCCATGTGGGTGCGGCAAAGGCGGGTATCGACAACCTCATGCGCTGCCTGGCGCTCGAATGGGGCGGCTACGGTATCCGCTGCAACAGCATTGCCCCCGGGCCCATCGAAGGCACGGAGGGCTTCAACCGGCTCCTGCCCGAGGGGATGCGCGATGCGTTTCTCAAGGCCATTCCCCTTCGGCGCTTCGGTTCGGTGGAAGACATCGGCCAACTGGCCGTATTCCTCTCCTCGCCCCTGGCCGAATACATCACGGGCGCCTTCATCGTGGCCGACGGCGGCCAGAATCTCCCAGGTTCGGGCATCTTCACGCATCTATTCGCCCAGGCAATGGAGTAGGTGCTTGCACGCGATTTGCGGCCCATGGCCGCATTTGGGTCTGATGGACCCATTCCTGCATAATGTGCTACGGTTGATGGCACATCTTACTGGAGGCGGCGCCCGTAGGTGCATGCGCGGGCGTCATCGGCTGAGACCAGCCATTCCCATGCGTGGGGCGGTATAACCGTCGATTGCTGTTGACGGTCAAGCGGAGAGGGATCGTGGAAGTCTACGTTCGCAAGCGCAAACCCAATATGTCTTTCAAGCTCATTGCCATTCCGGCAATGACGTTCATCGTAGGATTCGGATTGTGTTTCGGTTTGTTTGCGGGGCCACAATCGCCCGCGCCGACGGACGTAAGCCAAGTGACGCCAACCGAACCCGAGCCAACATCACCGGAACCTACAACCAGCGATCCATCCGAGCCTTCCACTCCACCCGCTTCCATTTCGGGAGAGCCTGCGGAACCTCCATCCACCCCCAGTGAACTCGACGCCCTCGAAGACCTATGGCCGGCGCGTCATTTGATTGTTGCCGTGCAGGGAACAACGCTCGACGACGCAACGAAATCGTTGCTCACCGACTTGAAGCCCGGCGGTATCATCTTGACCGCGGCAAACATAAAGTCCAAGGAGCAGACCTTGGCGCTTGTCGGCGCCATCAAGCAGGCGGTTGGACTGGGCACCGATGTCGCGAGCCTGCCAATTATCGCTGTGGACGATGAGAGCGAGGTCTTGGCGAAACTCGGACTGAAGAAGATCCCCTCCGCGCCGGACATGGCCGCGAGGTCGCTGAAGGACGACAGTCTTGAGTATGCTCGAAGCGCTGGGGCAACGGTTGCCCAGGCATGTGCAGCCGCGGGAATCGGCGCATTGTTCGGGCCTTCGTTGGATATCTACGAGCCGGCCGCGGGCGATGCCATGAAGGCGCGCACCTTCAGCGGGAATTCCACGGTGGTAGCAGCGGTCGGATTGGCTTTTGCGGACGGGCTGACCGCGGGCGGCGTCATCCCCGTGGTGAAGCACTATCCCGGCATCGGCAGTTGTCCCGAAGACCTGAACGACAAACCCGCCGTGCTCGCCAAGAAGACCATCAACGACTTAACCAGTGTCGTGTTCCCATTCCAGGAAGCGGCAAGCCGGAAGATCCCTGGGCTTCTAGTGTCGCACATCGTCGTCCCTGTGCTGGACACTGTAAGCGACCGCCCTGCCTCGCTTTCGCCTGTTGTCGTCTCCAGGACTCTCCGTGAGACATGGGATTACCGTGGAGTCGTCGTTGCCGACGATATATCACTTGCCTCCATCGCGAAAACAACGCCGCTCGACAAGGCCGCGGTGGCCGCTCTGAAGGCCGGGTGCGACGCCATCATTATTCAGAACGCCGCGCCGGATGAGATCCGAGCCGTATGCGCGGCCATCGAAGCAGCCATAAACGCCGGCGATTCGGCACAGTCTCCCTCCTCCTCGCAAGCAGACCAGAGCAATCCCTCGCAGGTGACATCCACGCTTTCACGCGCGATGTTGTCCAAGAGCAAGAAACGGCTCGACGTGTGGCAGCAGTGGCTCCGCAAGCCGCCGCGTTTGGAAGGCGAGCTGCCTAAGTTGCCGAACAAGAATGAAGTGAAGCAGGGAGAATCGTCGAATGCCGCGTCGGAGACGGTCGCGCCCGGCACGGAGATCGTCCACGTCGTAGAGAAGGGCGAAATGCTCTCGCGAATCGCCTCGAAGTATGACGTGACGACGAAGCAAATCGAGAAATGGAACAAGCTCAAGAGCCGGAATATCCGAATTGGCCAGAAGTTGAAGATTTACCCCGCAGGCGAGCCCGCCGAGCCTTCACCTGAACCGGCGCCGGCACCCGAGCCCCCTGCGCCAGAAGCACCCGCGCCACCAGCCCCGCAAGCAGAACCCAAAGCGGAGCCCGCCCCGACGGAATCCGCGCCCGTCGCTCCAGCGGAACCTCCTTCCGAAGGCGTGCCGGCAACCGCGCAGCCGCCGGACGAAGAGCCGCCGCATGAGGCAAACGCACCCGCGCCCGAAGGCAGCAAGGCCCTCACGCATGCGGTCAAAAGAGGCGAGAGTCTCGGCGCGATAGCGAAGAAGTACGGTGTTACTTATCAGGACTTGATGGAGTGGAATGGTCTGCCCGACACGAAGCTTTCGGTCGGACAATTGCTTGTGGTCAACGTGCCCGAGAGCTTCACGCTTCCCGAAGAGAAACCGGCGGATGAGGCCGCGCCTGCATCCGCGGAAACGCCCGCACCCGCGGCTGCGCCTGCGCCCGCGGAAACGCCCGGCGCGGAAGCAGCTGCGCCTTCCGCCGATACTGAAACCTATATGGTCCAACGTGGCGACAACTTGTCGAAGATCGCCGGTAAGTTCGGTGTCACGGCGGACGATTTGCGCAAGTGGAATGCCCTGGAGAGCGACAGCCTGCAAGTAGGCGACACGCTGAAGGTGAAGGCGCCCGCGCAGTAGCAGTGACCGGCGGGACACTCGATGGCTCGCGCCGGCCATTTGTCTCGTGCCGCGATTCGCAGCATTCAATTGGAACTCCATGCATTTGACGCTTCACACAGACTACGCATTGCGTATGCTCCTGTTTCTCGCGATTCGCGAAGATGGCGCGACCATCGGCGAGATAGCCGCGCGGTATCGCATCTCCCGTAACCACCTGGTCAAGATCGCGCACGCGCTCGGTAAGAAGGAACTGATTCGGACGACACGAGGGCGAACGGGAGGGATGCACCTCGCCCGGCCTGCCGCCCAAATCAATCTTGGACACGTAGTGCGCTTGATGGAACCGGACTTTCACATCGTGGAATGCTTCGACAAGTCGCGCAACACCTGTGCGATTGCGCCTGCCTGCGAACTGCGCCGTGTCTTGTACGAGGCGCAACAAGCCTTCCTGAGTTCGCTCGACAAATACACCCTGTCGGACCTCGCCGCCAATGGCGATGAACTGCTAGCGCTCCTTGGCGGGGGTGAAGAGGCGCTTTCGGCCAAATCGCCCTGACTGATGCAAAAGTGGGCTATATGCATAACGCGGCGGTATCGGCTACAATGAACGTCAGTCTTATCTGCAGTAAGAGGGATTTGTCGAGGTACTTGGCATATCAAGGAGGCCATGAACACCGCACACCCACTTCAGTCAGTCGCTTTGGTCGGAACATATGTCCCTCGTAGATGCGGCATAGCGACATTCACCAAGGACCTGCGAGACGCCCTCACCAAGGATACAAATCTCTCCACGTTCGTGCTGAGTCTGGACGACTGTCCGGAAGGGTACGACTATCCGGAAGAAGTCCGATTCCAAATTCAGGCGCATCAACTGCGTGACTACTTGCTTGCCGCCGACCTCGTCAACATCAATCAAATCGACGTGGCGATCATTCAACATGAGTTCGGGATCTTCGGCGGCCCCTCGGGCAAGCATATTCTTGAGTTTGCGCGGCGGGTGCGCATGCCACTGATTACGACGCTTCACACCGTGTTGCGCGACCCGAACAACGAGCAAGAACTGCATATGCGTGAACTCATTGAATTGAGCGACCGCATGGTGGTGCTATCGGAGTTAGGCCGCGCCATCATGCTCGAGCGATACAACGCGCCTCCCGAAAAAGTCGCCGTGATCGCCCATGGAATTCCGGATGAGCCGTTCGTAGATCCGGCCTTCTACAAGGATTTGTTCGGACTCGAGGGCCGGACCGTCATGCTGACTTTCGGCCTGTTGTCGCCCGGAAAGGGGATCGAGGTTGTGGTGCAGGCTATGCCCAAGATCCTTGAGAAGCATCCTGAGGTGGTGTATGTCGTGCTCGGGGCGACCCATCCGCACGTGTACAAGCGCGAGGGAAACGCGTATGTGAAATCGCTGGAGCGGCTTGCGGTGCGCCTGGGAGTCGGAAAGAACGTCCGCTTCCACACTCGGTATGTGACGCTCGCGGAGTTGTGCCGGTATTTGGGCGCGACCGACCTGTATGTAGTTCCGTACTCGAACAGAGAGCAGGTCGTGTCGGGGACGTTGGCATACGCTCTGGGTATGGGCAAGACGGTGATCTCCACGCCGTTTTATTACGCGGAAGAGATGCTGGCGAACGACCGGGGACGCCTGTTCCCGTTTGGTGATTCGGAGAAGCTTGCGGAAACGGTAGTGGATCTTCTGGACGATGAACTGACGCGAAATGCCATGCGCAAGAAGGCGTACATGGACTGCCGTCACATGGTCTGGCGCGAAGTGGGCCGCAGCTATCAGCGTCTCGCGGAAGAGATCATTCGCGAACGTCGCTTGCAGCCGAAACCAGTATCGCCGTATCACCGGGAGCATCATCCGTACCTGGGGGGCGTGCCCGAGATCGATCTTCGCCATTTGCACACGCTGACCGACGATACGGGGATTGCGCAACACGCGATGTACTGCGTGCCGGATCGCAATCACGGATATTGCACGGACGACAACGCACGAGCGCTGATCGCGGCAATTCGATACTACAATCTGACGCGGGACGATTCGATTCTGCCGCTGGTCAACACCTATTTGTCGTTTCTTCACCATGCCTTCAATGCGGAGGCAAAGCGGTTTCGCAATTTCATGAGCTATGACCGGCGTTGGTTAGAAGAAGTCGGATCTGAAGACGTGCATGGCCGCGCCATATGGGCTCTGGGACTGACCGTGGCGATGGCCCCCAACGAGGCGCTGAGGACGATTGCGAGCCGCATCTGTATCGAAGCGCTCGCGCCCATGGAATCGACGCATTCCCCCCGAGCTTGGGCGTTTGCGTTGGTCGGCATTCACGCGTATCTGGCGCAATTTGGGGGCGATGGTCTAGCCCGGCGCATTCGAGCTGAACTGGCCGAGCGGCTGCACGAGAAATTCCGGATACACGCAACGGACGACTGGCCTTGGTGCGAGGATACCGTCACCTACGCCAACGGGAAGATATGTCACGCCCTGATTCTGAGCGGCCAATGGCTGCCCAACGCCGAAATCGCCCAGATGGGTTTGCGTTCGCTCGAATGGCTGGTGCACCTGCAATTGGATAGCCAGGGAATCGTTAGTCTTATCGGGAACCAGGGCTGGCTTGGGCGTTCCGGAGACCGCGCGCGATTCGACCAGCAGCCTGTGGAAATACTGGCGCTCGTCGAGGCGTGCGCCGAGGCGTACCGTTACACGGGTGAGGGCATCTGGCGGGAGCGGGCGCGTCAGTTTCTTGGTTGGTTTTTGGGCAACAACGACACGCAGTCTTTGGTGTACGACAACACGACGGGGGGATGTCGCGACGGCCTTCAACCCGACGGTCCGAACTTGAACCAAGGGGCCGAGTCGACGCTGTCGTGGTTGTTGTCGTTGCTTACAATCGCGGAAATTGAGGAAAGCGCGATCACGTCCGACCTCGCCAAGCGCTTGCTGCTCACGGATATGACGTAGACTTTCCTCTGACTCCCACGGGCGGATGCCGGGGAAGAGACCCGGCGCCCAGCACCCGACAAGGATACTCGCGATGCGATCACATACCCCTTTCAGACGCAACGGCCGCGTGCCCGTGCGGCACCTTAGCCAGAAGCTAAAAGCCGATCCGAAGCGCGTAATCGCGTTGCCATTCGACTTGGGCGCTCACTCGCGCGTCGCGCCGATTTTCGCGTGCGTGGAGGCCATGCCCGAGCCGGAGGCTGCTCGGGCGCTGTCCGCGGTTCGCAAGGATTTCAGCAGCAGACACAAGGATTTCGAGGAAGACTTGCGCGCCAACTACATTGCCGCGGCGATGATTATGGGCGAGACTGACGGATATTCGGAGACGAAGCGCCTGCTGCTGGGCGCGTACTTCACCCAAGAGTATTCGATTCAATCGGCGGCGCTGTTTAATCCGAGCATTGTGCCGCACCCGGACCAATCCGATGCGCCTCCGGGAGGACTACGCTTCGTAATGAGCCTGCGCGCGGTGGGCGAAGGCCACATGTCGTCGACGGTCTTCAAGACAGGGACGGTCCACTCCGACCTTCAAGTGAAAATCGACCCCAGGAGTACATATTCCACGCGAACGAGGTCGGTTCCAAACAAGGAATATGTGAAGCCGCTCTTTTCGCGACGGCTTTGCGAGATGGGCGTGGACATGGTGACGGCGAATATCGTGCTCGACCGATTGGGTGAGCGGTTCTCGATGCGGGAATGCGACGACGCGATCTCGTGGGCGGAGCAGGAATTCGGCGAGTTATCGTCGCTCGCGAATGCCATCGCGGCAATCGAGTGGCTGGCGCGAGCGAACTACGACTTGTACCTGTCGGAAGAGGATCGGATAGCCGATCTCGTGCTGTTTCCGAGGAGCGTCAGCGAATCGAGGGGAATCGAGGACATGCGCCTGGTCCGCTTTGCCGAAGATGACGGGACTATGCGGTATTTCGGTACGTATACCGGATTCGACGGTCATCGCATTCTGCCGCTCATGATGGAGACGGAAGACTTTCGTAGACTGCACATTCACACCTTAAACGGGGCGTGCGTTCAAAACAAGGGCATGGCGTTGTTTCCCCGCCGCTTGAACGGGCACTACGCCATGTGCTCGCGGATCGACGGACGCAACCTCTTCCTCATGTTTTCGGATCACGTTCACTTCTGGGAAAGCGCTACGATGTTGGCCACCCCGAAGTATTCTTGGGAATTGCGCCTCATGGGCAACTGCGGTTCGCCTCTCGAAACGCCCGAGGGATGGCTGCTGCTCACGCACGGCGTGGGACCCATGCGCCGCTACTGCATAGGGGCCATGCTGCTCGATCTCGAGAATCCCTTCGAGATTCGCGGACGACTCCGGGAGCCGTTAATCGTTCCCTTGGAGAGAGACCGTGAAGGGTATGTGCCCAACGTCACGTATTCGTGCGGGGGTCTCATCCACGCGGGGCAAATGCTGTTGCCCTATGCCGTAAGCGATTCGGCGACCCGCTTCGCCGCCGTGGCGGTGGATGACTTGCTCGCCCAATTGTTGACAGATGGCCCCTGACGCGCCAAAGTCGAGGGTGCTTCGGCTTTCGCTACCTGTTCTGCCGATGAGCCACGAGACCGATCCGTCAGATTCGGCTGTTCCGTCTCGTTCTTTTCTTTTCCTCGACACCGTATCCTTATTGCCTGAAGACGCGACCGCTCAGAGGGATCCTCCGAGGCCGGGCCGCAGACGGGTTTGGATAGAGGATACAAATCCGCGGAATAAGCCGTACGCGATGAGGAGGGTAACGAAACATCGAAAGGCGGCCATGAAGAAGGATGTGACGATAAGTGGCAGGAGGAACAGAGACGTGTCCAGCGTGGAGTCCGAAACATATCTGAGGGCATCCACGCCGATCCCCATCATGGCTCCACCCATGCAGCCGAGGAAAAACCCAATCACGATGTATTGGACGGCCGCGGCGAGCGTCGCAAGTGGTGGCGCGAGGGTTCTAGCGAAGCCGGCGCAGGAACAGGCGATCGCGACAATTAGTGCGAGCCGGGCAGTGGCATCGAGAGTAGCCAACGCCGCGTAGAGCGCGAATAGTACAACATGTCCCCACTGCAGGGCGGCGAGCGCTTCCGTGCCCGAAGCGAAGAAGGCGAACACGGAGGTGGCGAGGGTGTTGATCGCAAGCGCGGGCAAGAACACGAGAGCGCGCTTGAATTGGGAGTGCACGATGGCGCCCGCGAGGGCTTTGTCATATGCCCCCGTCACGAACAGCAAATCCAAGTCGCCCCTGCGCCGGGCCATGGTCAACGTTGTTGCCGCGTCGTATGCGACGATGAGCATGGCAAGAAGTCCGACGAATCCGAAGGGAAGCAAGGCGACCAAGATGCTCACCACCATGACAACAATTGCGCCCGGTCCTTGAAGCGTGCCCGCCCCGTATTCCGTCGCGGTGGCTCCGTAGAGCCGGGCGAGAGGAGTCATTCGAAGGGATTCCGGGAGCCACGGAATTGACCACGCCTTGCGCGACCGTCGCGTCTTTCGCTTCGACGGCGATGCCTTCATACGGCGGAGGAGGGCAACACTCGTCAACGTTGTCGCCACGGCAATGGCAAGGCAGGACAGGACAAACGGGACGCCGATCCGCCACGTCTTTTCGCTGTCGTCTACGAACGGGGATAGGCTTGGCAACAGTACAAGCAAACCTGCGCAACACATCAGGCTCGCGCCGAGGACGAGAATGTAGGCGTCGGCGGCGCGTCGCGCGATGGTCGACGCGAGAACACCCGAGGTGGTCATGACGAGATTGATACTGCTGATAACCGCGAGGTCGTAGAGCGAGGCCTGGATGGTGATGCCGCCGAGAAACGAGGCGATGCCCTGAAGGGGAAGGCAGCCCAGAATCAGCAGCTCGCTCTGGATGAAGGCAGCGAGCACTTTCGCGAGGATGATATCGTGCGTGCGGCAGTTCGCGAGCAGGAGAAGATTCAGGGTGTTTTCCTGCCGCTCGCGCGCGATAGCCCCCGCGGCAAAAAGGGGCGCGGCAAGCAAGGCCGAGGCCAACTGAAACACCAGCAAGGTGCGCCTGAGCACACTGCCAGCTATTTCGGCGGCAATGCCGGCATCCTGCTCCGCCCGAGTGGGAACCGCGAACATCAACACGAGAAGGCACAGGATGGCGGGAACCGTGCGTAACCAGTACGTAGACTTCTTGCGCCCGCTTCGCGTTAGTTCCAGCGTCACAAGGGGCATATGAATCGTCATCGTGCCCTACTCGTCCGCAAGTCCGGCGGCGGGGTCGTTGCCCGTTCCCTCGCCGCGCGACGGGTCGGTCAGTTTGAGGAAAGCATCTTCAAGCAGCATCTCCTCTTCCTCAATCGTGAGTACCCTGAAGCCGTTCTGCACAAGCTTGGCTGCGATGAAGCTGAAATCGACGACATCGCTCGCCAGCGTCAGCGTGATGGCGTTGCCGGCGCATGCCGCGGTTTGCACGGCGTCCTGCTCCGCGAGGAGATCGCACGCGCGTTGCGCGTCGCCAAGCACTTTCACTTCGATACGCAGACTACTCCGGGCTTGCGCCAACGCATTGTCGATAGTCCCGTTGTACAGAACCGTCCCATTGTCGAGAATGCAAATACGCGTGCAGACCGTGCGCAATTCCGAAAGGATATGCGACGAGATGAGGATGGTCTTGCCCATCTCGCGCAGCACGTTCATGACTTCGAGGATTTCGATGCGCGCGCGCGGGTCGAGTCCCGAAGCGGGCTCGTCGAGAATGAGCAACTTGGGGTCGTGGACCAGACAGCGGGCAAGACCGAGACGTTGGCGCATGCCACGCGACAAGCCTTCGATGGGGCGCTCGCGCAGATCGCGCAACCCCGTTAGTTCAAGACAGTCCTTGACGACACGGCTGCGGTCCGGCTCGACAATGCCGTATGCGGCGGCGAAGAATTCTAGGTATTCGCGAACCATCATGTCGCGGTATGCGCCGCCCGAATCGGGCATGTACCCGATCAGCGGACGAATGCGTTCCTCTTCTCCGTGCACGTTGAGGTCGAACACGCTGGCGCGCCCGACGTCAGGCCGAAGAAGCGTTGCGAGGATACGCATAATAGTCGTCTTGCCCGCGCCGTTCGGCCCGATCAGGCCGCAGACCTCGCCCGGGCCTACGGCAAACGAAACGCCGCGCAGCGCCATGGTCTCGCCGAACGCCTTGATCACGTCTCGTACATCAACAACGGCATTCATCCGCTTTCGAACCTCATGGGCCGTCCTGCTCCGGATAGACGACCACCTCCAGTTTCTCTCTGCACGTTCCTTCAATCGATGATCCATTGACGGTTAAAGCGTCCGTGGACTCCTTCATGATTGTCGCGACAAGAATGACGGCTCCTCGCGCCAAGGCGGCGTCTCCACTCATCTCGCGCACGAGCGGAGAGGGTGGACCGGACGCTCTAGCGGAGGAGCCCATTCGCATGAAAGACCATTCGTACAAGGCTTCCGGAAACCCTTGGGAAGTGGTCTCCGTCATGAGCACGGCGCTTTCGCTGCCTGGCTCAATCGGCCCCACAATGTTCCATGCCCTGTTTCCAAAGCAGACCCTGCAATTGTGCAGCGGGAAACTGCCCAGATTTGCGATGTGGGCAACCCGGACTCCCTCCTCCATGTCGATTCGAAGCGTGACAGCAGGCGGGGTATTGACCGTTGTGCTTGAAAGGTAGACACGGTAGTTCCAGATGGGCAGATGGTCCGTGACCGTGAAGGGGGCATTGCCGATGCAGGGAGCCGGTTGTGCCTGCCAAATGCTTGTGCTGGGCCGAATAGGCTGCATCAACGATCCTGCGCGGTCGCTCACCACGTAGGTATCCGTCGCCGGGGCAAACAGGCTTGTAAGTGTGCATTGAACCGCCGAGCCGTTAGCGGGGACGTAGAGGGTGCGCCGGATGAATTGCGTTTGCATGTCGCCACCGACAAGGTGCTTCGCGCCAAACCAAGAACCGGCCGTGAAGACGGCGACGATCACGGAGAAGGTGACCCAGGTCAGGTAGGGCTTCCTGAGGCGCCTCACGAAATTATAGTCGGCGGGGCCTATCGCCAAAATGTAGAGAACGGACAGCACGGCGACCAGCATGGTGCGCGTATTGGGCTGCTGGGGAGGCTTGGCTGCCGCAATCAGAGGACTCGTCCTGCTTTCGGGAGACGTGAGTATGGAGGGATAAGAGCTCGCGGATCCCGCAGGAATCGTGAGATGCGCGAATGCCTGATGCCAGAAGTCCGTCCAGCCATCCCATCCCCGCACGGCAGGCGCGTCAAAGGGCATCATCACGCAAACAATGCTTCCCAACCCGGCATTTCTGCGGATACCCAACGGGTACCCGTTCGACTCCAACAAGGTGGTCGCACGTTCGACAGTCCCCGTCATTACTTCCGTCGTCGCGCCCCCGAAGCGATCCAACGCGACCTCTTCCAGAGCCAGAGGCGTGAACGATAGCAGCCCATCGGAAGCGAGCGCCATCAGGCCGTCTGTCTTTTTGTCGGCGACAATTGCCAGCACGCCTCCCCGCAATACCCAGTCGCGCAGTGCGGTGATCTGAGATGTCTCCAAGGGGTGATCGAGTGCGGTCGCGAGAATGATCGCGTCGTACATCTGCAGGCCTTCCCAGCGATCGGGCAATTGGTCCGGAGTCAGAAAGACGCGCGCGCCAAGTTGATTACCCTCTGCATCTTGGATCTCGGGCAAGCCTGGCGGAGGGGATCCAATGACGGCCGTCACGGGGACGAGCCCATTGAGCGGAGTCACGGACTCGGTTGTCTCGGAAACGACAGTGTGCCGCTCGCTTGTGTAGCGGATACGGACCTTCGTGGGCGCTTCCGAAGTCGCCGGTAGGTAAAGGAAGACTGCCTTTCGCGCCTGGGGAGGGAGCGCGACAACACGGGTTGCCCGGCTGACCTCGCCCTGTGCATTGAAGAGGCTAACGGCGACCGAGCCGTTTCGCTCCGTATCGTCGTTCTGCAACGTGACATGGATTGGCGTGACGGCATCCATGCGGACCATCCCGCCACCTCCGGTAACGAGGGTCATCTGCACACCGGCGTGGCCCCCAAAGGCGAGGATGCCCCAGAGCACAAGAACGGCAAGGCTTCGCGGAATAGCAGACCCCATGTCTGCGATGCTATGCGTAGGGAAGGAGCGGATTCAACTTGTTGGGGTAGCCAAATGTGTTGCAGGCGTCCCGTTTGCCAATTCGATTGGCACCGCGGGTCGCCCTCGCTTTCAGGATGCAGACGAAGATGTCCGCGACACCCAGCCAAATGTCTCCAAGTGGACGGAAAAGACCTCAATGCGTCGGCCTGGAGATGAACTCAAAACGACTGCCAAAAACAATAAAATCGCGCACTGCGACACCGATAAAGCCGCATACTATAAAATCTGTTTGACACGACAAGGGACTCTCGATAGAATTCAAATGCGAAGGCAGTTTTTCCTGGGGGTGGCTTCATAGCCTCATTCGGTGGTAGCTCGGCAAACCCAAAGACTTGATCTGATTGTGAGCGCGTATCCATCTTGTTGTCTTTGACTCTACCCCCATGAGATAGATGTGGGTGACCGCATTTGGCCGTCTTTCGCGGTGCAAGGCCCGATCATGGGTGGAGGAGGGGTTCCTCCGCTTTGTGAAGCGGACAAGAGGAAAGGGACATAGGCGTGAGCATGAGTCGATGGTCATTACGTGCAAAGCTAATCTGCTTGGGGACCTTGCTTCCGGCAGTGCTCGTCCTCGCACTCTTCATCCTCTACTACTCTCAATCTCGAGAGGCCACGATCCAATCGTATGTCGATAAGGCCCGGTCCATCTGTCTGACGGCTGAAGGGACGCGCGAGGGTATGGAGGACAAATGGCAGCAGGGCGTCTTCACGGTCGAGATGCTGCGCGCTTGGAATGCCGAGGGAGCGGCGGGGCGTACGAAGATTCTGGGCGCGGTTCCCGTTGTGTCTGCGTGGCAGGCTGCGATGGCAAAGTCCGAGGAGGGGAACTACACGTTTCGCACTCCCAAGCACCAGGCGCGCAACGCAGTAAATGCGCCTGACTCCATTGAGGCGGAAGCGCTCAAAGTACTGGAAGGAGAGAAGTCGGGCGATTGGTACACAATCGACTCGGAGAAGAACGCGGTCCGGTACTTCCGGCCAATCAAGTTGTCCGAGCGCTGCATGTACTGCCACGGCGATCCCGCGACCTCGCAGGAGCTGTGGGGAAACAGCGATGGCCTGGATGTCCTGGGGCAGAAGATGGAGAACTGGAAGGTCGGTGAAATCCACGGGGCCTTCGAGGTAATCCAGAGTCTAGACGAGGCGGACCGGAGACTGGCCTCGACCATGTCGCTCGCGGGCGGCATTGCGGTGGTTTCCCTCATCGTCGTGGGCATCGTCTTTGCCCTGTTTGCAGTCTATTTTGTGGAGAAGCCGGTATCGGTAGTCTCCCAGCGTTTGTTTGAAGGGGCAGCGCAAGTGTCTTCGGCATCGACGGAGGTCGCCAACGCCAGCCAACAGATGGCCGGAGGCGCGAACGACCAGGCCGCTTCGCTTGAGGAAACATCGGCTTCTCTTGAGGAAATGGCGTCGATGACCAAGCAGAACGCGGGGAACGCGACACAGGCCAGCGCAACCGCGGGAGTGGCGCGCAAGGCGGCCGAACAAGGCCAAAACGCGATGGTGCAGATGGCGTCGGCGATTGAACGAATCAAGGCCTCGTCGGTGGAAACGGCAAAGATCCTCAAAACGATCGACGAGATCGCGTTTCAGACTAATTTGTTGGCCCTGAATGCAGCGGTCGAGGCGGCTCGTGCAGGCGATGCGGGCAAGGGCTTCGCGGTCGTCGCGGAAGAAGTGCGAAACCTGGCTCAGCGCAGCGCGGAGGCGGCGCGCAATACGGCCGTCCTCGTGGACGAATCGCAGAAGAACGCGGTTGATGGCGTGGAAACGACCGCGCTGGTCGGACAGCAGTTGCGAGAGATTGGGACATCCATCGAGCGCGTGGCGCAACTCATTCAGGAGGTAGCCGCCGCGAGCAATGAGCAGGCGCAGGGCATCGACCAGATCAACTTGGCCGTCTCCAATATGGACCGCGTAACGCAGTCCAACGCCGCGCTATCGGAGGAATCGGCGTCGTCGAGCGAAGAGCTGAACGCGCAGGCGGTGGAATTGGACGCGATGGTCAAGGAACTCGTGAAACTGATCCACGGCGCAAAGGCGGAGGAAATGACGTCGTCGCGGCGCTCGTTCGCGAAGAGACAAACGGCCCCGTCTCGAAAAGCACCCCCGCGATACTCGAGCGCGAGCGTACCGCAAACGGAGCGGCGGCAACGGGCGGCGAAGCAGATTCCCCACCAGCGCGAACAGAAGGTAGTGAGTCCAGAGCAGGTTATTCCGCTAGACGACGGCGATATGGGCGATTTCTAGGGGTTTTGCCCTGATAGAACTCTACAAGATGAAACTGAATGCATAAGACTGATCGGCCGGATCATGCCGATCGGTCTTATGCTTCTTTTCCCAAAAAAAGCGACGCCCCCAAGGCGGGGGCGTCTGAAGAACCAAACGTGTAAGGCGTCAGTCTACCGCGACATAAGGCCTTTCGGTCGTGCCGGTATAGATCTGGCGCGGACGATGAATGCGGTTATCCGGGTCTTTGCGCATTTCAAGCCACTGAGCTATCCAGCCGGGAAGGCGACCGATGGCGAACATGACGGTGAACATGTTGGTGGGGATTCCCATCGCGCGGTAGATAATACCGCTGTAGAAGTCCACATTCGGATACAGTTTCCGCTCGATGAAAAAGTCGTCTTTCAAGGCGACCTCCTCAATGTGCTTGGCAAGGTCGAGGAGCGGATCGGACACGCCGAGCGTCGTCAGCACTTCGTCGCACATCTCTTTCAGCAGCGTCGCGCGGGGATCGAAGTTCTTGTACACGCGGTGGCCAAATCCCATCAAACGGAAGCCGGAACTCTTGTCCTTGGCCATGTCGATGTATTTCCGGTAATTGCCGCCATCCGCCACGATGCGCTCGAGCATCTCCAGCACTTCTTGGTTGGCGCCGCCGTGAAGCGGACCCCAAAGCCCACTGATGCCGGCGGAGATGGAGGCGTATAGGTTCGCGCCGCTGCTGCCTACCATGCGTACGGTAGACGTGCTGCAATTCTGCTCATGATCGGCATGCAGAATGAGCAGCATGTTCAGCGCCCGTTCCATAACCGGGTTGACTTCGTACGGCTCCGCCGGCGAAGCAAACATCATGCGAAGGAAATTGGCGGCGTAACTCAAGTGCGCCTGCGGATAGATGACGGGTTCTCCACGCGACTTGCGGTACGAAAACGCCGCAATGGTCTTGGCCTTTGCCAGGATGCGGATGATATCCAGGTCGAGATACTGGTCGTCATTGGCATCGGGATAGAACGTCGACAACGAAGCCACCATGCTGGACAGGATAGCCATGGGATGCGCCGTCGGCGGGAAGTGGTCGAAGAAATTCACCAAACTCTCATGGACGAAACTCTCCATGGTGAGCTTGCGGCGCCACGCCTGCAACTCGACTTCGTTGGGGAGGTGGTCGTACATGAGCAGGTGGCACACGTCGGTAAACCGGGCGTTCACTGCCAAGTCTTCGATGGGATATCCGCGATAACGGAGAATGCCTTTCTCTCCGTCGATAAACGTAATAGTGCTCTTGCAGGAGCCGGTATTGCCGTATCCCGGGTCGTAGGTTATGGCGCCCGTCCTGGCGCGGAGCGTGGAAATGTCCACGGCCACTTCGTCTTCCGTTCCGACGATGACGGGGAATTCGTATTCCTTCCCTTCGAGAATCAATTTCGCCTTGCTCATACTTTTCTCCACATCCTCGTTGAAGGGTCGCCAATGGACCACATCCCAGCCTGCGGCCTACGTACAGCCGCATACCAACGTCCATTGAATGCTCAAGTTCCCGGGCCGCAGCCACGCCCACAAGCCGGACCGCCGGAACGGTCGCCTTGAAGCATGAACCCCCGAAAAGGAGCAACACACTATAGCCAGCCGAGCGCGACCGATGCAAGAGGCTAGACGCGGCAAATTGCCGCCCGGGAATATATCAGGTTGCAAAAACGTATATATACATGCGATTATTATCTAAACTCAAGGAGGCTCCCCATGACTACCATCAATCCCGAAACTACCGTTGGCCGCATCGTGGCCGAACAGCCCAATCGCTCGCGCGTCTTCGAAGCGTTGGGCGTGGACTATTGCTGCGGAGGAAAGAAGCCGTTGGCGGAGGTGTGCGAGAAGAAGGGACTCGACGTCGCCGACGTGGTCGAGCGCCTAGTCGCGGTCCCTCATCCTGGAGCCGATGCGGACGCGACGCTGTGCCTGGAGATGGTGCTCCCCGAATTGGCGGACCACATCGAGGCGACGCACCACGCCTATTTGCGCCGGGAACTACCGCGATTGATGAAGATGACCACCAAGGTGGCGAAGGTGCACGGCGAAAAAGATGTCCGCCTCGGCCAACTCAGTACATTGTTCGAGCGGTTCCAAGGCGATCTTGAAGCGCACATGATGAAGGAAGAGCGCGTGCTGTTCCCCGCGATTCGGCGGCTGTGCGGAATCGACGCACCTTGCGCCTGCTCGCCCGCCACGATTGCCGCGCCTATCGGCGTCATGGAAGCAGAGCACGACGAGGCAGGCGCAGCGCTCGAAGCGATGCGAGCCCTGACGGACGGGTTCACGCCCCCGGATTGGGCCTGCAACACCTATCGTGCGATGTTGGACGGCCTGCACGAACTGGAGCAGGACATGCACCAGCACGTGCACAAAGAGAACAGTATTCTGTTTCCGCGCGCGCTTGAACTTGAAGGCAGCATGGTCTAGCTGGCCATAGATGAGTCGCCTGGAAGCCCGCGGCACGAATGCGTGCCGCGGTGCGGTTCTTACCGACCCCTTCCCCAACGTCTTGCTCTTGTTCGAAGAAACTGCGTCTTCCTGGACTCCAGACTCCAGCCCCGCGCGGGACACCCCGCTCGAATCGCCAAGAGTGTCCATGGAGGTGCCCCCTTCAAAGAAAGAGACGTGCCCTCCGTATAACCCCGGCTTATTGCTCCTCTTGTGGTCGGGCTTCCAACCTGCCTCTCCGGCTGGTCGGAAGCCTATACCGGATATCTCCTGATTGATGAAAGAATCCAAGCATTGTGTCCACTGCGCCCGCCGAGGATGAGAAAGGCCTACCTCACTTGCCACGCAGGAGTGACGAGCAACAATGCGCCCCGATATTCTCCCTTTCCTGATTCACTCCCGAAAGGCTACGGAGCATTGACATTATGGATTGATGTAATAGATAATAGGGGTGAGCAGAGTTTTTGGTTGTTCTCCTTTTGCAGGTGAAAGACCGGGGGGGGCGCTGATATCGGTTGGGGGTGTGCGGTATCGAACAGCCCACGGCTCTGCACCAATTGCACGTCTATGCTTAATTCTTGGCAGACCTGCGCATTTTAGTAGCACATGATTCCGATCCCGAAAGATCCGTTGCGAATGGATAGCTTCGGACA
>JBHEKO010000353.1:0-6388 GCA_041859475.1 Candidatus Hydrogenedentales bacterium | reverse complement strand
TGCGAAAGCCGTGTCGCCGGGGCTTGGATGTGCAAGGCTTGCTGGGAATGGGAGGATGCCATGCAAACTCTGCACCGTGCATGCTCGCGGGGCGTTACGGCAGCGAAGGGCCCCAATCGGCGACGCCTGAAGCGCGGGCGGCTTCTGTGGTGGGACTACAGCCCATATTCGCGGAGCTTGTAGACGAGATTGCGGCGGCTGATGCCCAGGAGCCCGGCGGCGTGGGTCTTGTTGCCCTGCGTCTTTTCGAGAGCTTCGAGGATCGCCCGCTTCTGAATCGCCTGCATGTCTCCCACCAAGACACTGCCTGGCTTTTCGGTGAGTTGAGTGTCCTGAACCGAAGCGGGTAGATCCGTAGGCAGGATGAGTGAACCGTTGGCAAGAATGGAGGCCCGCTCGATGGCGTTGCGGAGTTCGCGCACATTTCCGGGCCAGTCGTGCGTCATGAGGAGTCGTTCGGCAGCCGGGGCCAAACGCTGCCGCCGCCCCGCCAAGTACCCCTCGGCCAAGGGCAGAATGTCTTCGCGCCGTTCACGCAGCGGCGGGAGGGTCAAGCAGAACACGTTGAGCCGATAGAAGAGATCCTCGCGGAAACGCCCTGCCTTGACCTCGTCGGCGAGATCGCGATTGGTCGCGGCGACAAGACGCACGTCCGCTTTCAGATCCTTTTCTCCGCCGACGCGCCGAAACGTTCCCAATTCGAGCGCTCGCAAAAACTTCGGCTGGACGGGAACCGGCAATTCGCCCACCTCGTCCAGAAACAGGGTGCCTCCGTCTGCTTCTTCGAAGCGGCCGCGGCGTGACGACTCGGCCCCCGTGAAGGCGCCCTTCTCATGCCCGAACAACTCGCTCTCGACCAGGTTCTCGGGCAATGCTCCGCAATCCAGCGACACGAAGGGTTTGTTTGTGCGGAGACTCCGTTGATGAATGAACTCCGCCAATACCTGCTTGCCGGAGCCACTTTCTCCGAGCAGCAATGTTGTGACATTCGAAGCGGCGGCGCGGGTGGCCTGCTCAAACACGCGGCGCATGAGGGGGCTCTCGGCAACCACGCCCGCAGGCAGGTCCAAGCCCCCGGCCTCCGACACGATGCGCCCGCTCCGGCCCAACGCGTCGTCCACGGCCGCGATGAGTTCGTCCAGATCGATGGGTTTCTCCAGGTAGTCCAGAGCGCCCTGTTTGATAGCGGTCACGGCATCGCGCACATCGATGAATGCCGTCAGGAGGATCGCCGGGAGTTCCGGACGCGTCTCCCGCACTTCCTTCAGCAGGTCGAGACCGCTCATGCCCGGCATGCGCACGTCCAAGAGCATGAGGTCGCACGCTCCTGCTTGGGCCAGTCCTTCCGCTCCATTGCGGCACAGGACGGTCCTGTAGCCGGCCCGTTGCAGCGCGTTATCGTAGAGTTGCCGCTGACTGGCTTCGTCATCCACTATGGCGATGAGAGGTTTTGGCATGTCCTATTCCACGTTGCGAAAGCCATTCAAGCGGGCGCAGGTTCCCCCGCCTTGCCTCGGAAGTACGACCAGAGTTACCGCGTGCGCCCGCGCAATTTGATCGACGATGGCAAGACCCAGGCCTGTGCCTCCCTCAAACCGCGAGAAGTAGGGCTCCTTCACGTGGGTGATGTCCTCCGGTGCGATCCCGCAGCCGTCGTCAGTGACACACAAGTCCGTGAGCGGCCCGTTCGTCGAAGCTTCAATGCGCACGCGACAGGCAGGACGGCAGGCGCGCAGTGCGTTGATCACGAGGTTGAGCATACCCCTCCGAAGCAGTTCAACGTCCGCCAAAATCGTTTCGCCATGGGAAATAACTTCAAGCGCGATTCCCTTCGTTTCCGCTTCGGGACGTACCAACGATACCAGTTCATGGAGAAACGGATCGAGCGGTAACGGCGCAAGCTGGGCGGCTTTTGGACGTGAGAGGGTCAAGAATCCGTTGATATGCCCCACCGTGCGGTCAACCTCGTCCACGATGCACGTCGCATCGGCGTGTGCCTCGTTTGGGAGCGCGGTCGTGTCGGCAATCCTCTGGGCGAGCCCGCGCACCACGTTGAGTGGGTTCTTGGTTTCGTGCGCCAGACCGGCGCCCAGTTGGGCCAAACGCTCGTTTTCGGCGGCAAGCTCGCGGGTGCGCGCCAGGTCCGACTCCAAGGCGAGGCGATGCGTCTGTAGGAGCAGCAAGCCCGCCGCCGCCGCCACCGCGCAAACGGTAACAAGCAAGGCTGCGCCGAATCGCACTCTTTCGCGCAGCACTTCTCCATAGACAGACTTTGCGTCCAGCGCCAAGGTTATCACGTAGGAGCCAGTGGGCAAGGATTCCGTCGCCGGAGTGGCCTGCCAAGGACCGCCATGCGACTCTCCCACGTGGGGATCGTCTAGGGGCGGCAACTCGGCAGCGACAGCCATCGTTACGGATGTGCCCTCCCACAAAGGTGCGCCGGGCAGGGGAGAGGGTAGGTTCGTCACGGCACCGAACTCGTTCACGGCCGTGCCATCGCTCCTGGACAAGCGTACCCCAAGCACGCCGGGAATCCGTGCGGCCTCCTCAAAGAGTACGTTGATGCGGTCGCCACGCGCTCGGGCCATGCGGCCCTGTGCTCGCATGCCCGCAGTCAGGGCCTCCCCCATTGCTTCCCCGCGCTCCAGAAGGGTGTTCCGGTGGTGTTGGGCCGCGCTCCGGTAATCCGAATACAGAAAGAGGACAGCGACCGCCACAAGGGCTGCCGCTGCCGCCAGAATCCATCCCGCGGGGTTTAGGGCACGTCTGTCCATTGGACCTTTAGCCACGTCCGCCGCACTGCCGGTTTCGCTGACAAGCGCCATTGCCGGACCCACCCTGTCCCTGGCCGCGCCCCTTGGCGCCGCAGCCTTGACCTTTGTTGTCGCACACACCGTCGCCGTTCGCATCCACGCGGTTAGGACATTCTTTCTTGGCGCCGCAGCCTTGACCTTTGTTATCGCATACGCCGTCGCCATTCGCGTCAACATAGTTCGAGCCCGCATTGGGCGCAGGCGTGTCCGCCGAAGTCTCCGCCGAAGTCGTAGCCGGCGCGTCGCTCTGCGCCAATGCGACGGAGGCAGCGAGACCCACGAATGCACACACCACGGATATCCACACTAGGCTCTTCATCCACTTCATACTAGCATCTCCTCTGCCGTTTTGGCGCCGGGTCATACCCTGATGCAGGCAATTCCACGTTCACGCCGTTGCCAGTCAGGGTGCAATCCCTGTGCCAGCGTTTCGCGCGAAAACAAGGGCGTTGTCGCTGCAAAAAAGGTCGTGCAGGGGGGCTGCTATGCAAACCTTGCATACCTGACGCCAAGGGGTTTGGATTGGGGACCAAGATGGTGACGCCGTAACCGTTGAAAGACTGCACGCAGAGGTGGCGAGGACGCCGAGGAACGCAGAGAATTCGGGCATGGCTCTTGAAGAAGGGTATACGCTCTCCTTCGCGATGAAATTCTCCGGAGATTTCAATGCACAGGCGCGAGGGCGTAAGAACGCAAAGGCATATCCTCGGGAAGGACAACAAGTCAGACTTGCGCGGATATTTGGATATACTGTCGATTGTCTGTTGCGCTCTGGAAGTACCAATAAGGGGAACGTGCGGATGCTCCCGCACCGTTAACACGCTAATTCAGGATGGTCATGTCAATGAATCGTTTCCGTGTTGTTGTTCTTGCTGCGATTGCAGTCACTACTACCGTTGCCGCCGCCGGAGAGAATACCTCCTTTCCATTCGCGGCGGTGGATCCGGCACACGTCAAGATCGGCGGCGAGATCGGCCGGCGCATCGATCTGACGATTCAGAAGAACCTGCTGGCCATCGATGTGGAGAACCAGTTCCTTGCCCCGTTCCGCGCCAAGCAAAGCAAGCTGTTCGACTACATCGGCATGGGCAAGCTCATCGACGCCACGGTGAACTTCGCCTATTGCACGCGCGATCCCAAGGTCGTCGCGTTGAAGGAGCATCTCGTTACGGAGTTGCTCGCAACGCAGCTTGACGACGGCTATATCGGCTCGTTTCCGGAGGGGGCTCGCATTCGCGATGTGTTCGACGAACACGAGATTGCGTACAACATCCATGCGCTCGTGGACGATTACCGGCGATTCCACGATCAGGCTTCGCTCGATGCCGCCCGCAAATTGGCGGACTACCTCATGACGAATTTCAAGAGCGCCACGGTGGATCAAGATCCGCAATTGGTGTGCAAGATCAACATCGAGCGGGCGATGATCGCGCTGAGCGAAGCGTGCGGCGATGCACGCTACCGCGACTACATCGTCGAGCGCAGCAGGCTGCGCGACTGGAAGTCGCCCATCGACGAGGTCAATAACGGCAAATACAGCAGCGGGGACGGCCACGCGTACATATTTATGAATATGTGCATGGCGCAGGTGGACTTGTACCGCGAGCATCCGGAGGCGTCGCTTCTTGCCCAGAGCCATCGCGTAATCGACTATCTCACCAGGAACGATGGCTTGATGATCACCGGCACGTGCGGCATGACCGAGCGGTTTCGCAACAACCAGGAGACCGCCGGCGACGTGGGCGAAAGCTGCGCCACGGCTTACTTCATTCGTTTGGCGCACAATCTCTTGCAGTTCGAAGGCAACTCCCTCTACGGCGACCTTATGGAGCGGACAATCTACAACGCCCTGTTCGCCGCCCAATCGCCGGACGGGCGCAGCCTCCGGTATTACACCGCCATCGACGGCCCGCGGAAGTATTACCCCAACGATACGTATTGTTGCCCCGGCAATTGGCGGCGGATTGTCGCCGAATTGCCGGAGATGATCTACTACCGGTCGGCCGACGGCGGCGTGCTCGTCAATCTCTACGCGGAATCGACGGCGGAATTGCCTGTCGCCGATGGCCTTACCGTGAAGCTCCGGCAGGAAACGGATTATCCAAACTCGGGCAAGGTGGTGATTGCGGTCGAGCCATCGCAAGCGGCGGAGTTTCCCGTGACGCTTCGCATACCGCGATGGTGCGCGTCGGCGACTGTTTCCGTCAATGGCCAACCGTCCGGCGATCTAGCAAAACCCGGCGATTGGTATTCCGTCAAGCGCACGTGGAAGACAGGCGACGTGGTGACGCTGGAGATGCCTATGGAGACCCGGCTGGTGCGTGGGCGCAAGTTGCAGGCGGGCAAGGTAGGCGTCATGCGCGGACCGTTGGTCTTCTGCTTCAGCCCCGCACGTCAGGCCGCTCGCTATCCTGTCTACGCAGGCCACGGCGCGGACCCGCCGAGATCCAGCGCACCGTGGCGGAAGCCATCAGTCAGACGACGATCGATTGGACCACGTTGTCCGAACCTGTGCCCGACGCGACCATCCGGCCCGATGGCCTGGCTCTGGAAGTCCGTGGCTGGGGACCCGCCAGCGACCGAAGCAAACCGGCTGACCTGACGCTCGTGTTCTCCGAGTTCATCGACCCGACGGGAGAACAGACGTATTGGTCCATCGATGATCCGAAGGCGGGCGTTGATGATGAATTGTGCACAGGGAGTATTTCTGAAAAGGCAGTCGGATCCAAGTGACGAGTGTCGTGAGGAACTTCGACATTCTCGGGAGAGCACGCCACATCAAGTTGGACCTCAACACGTGGACCGCGAGTGATCTCCCACGGACCGACACTGACGAAATGGACTTCACGTCAATTTCAAATTGAAGTCACCATCACGCGGTTCACGATGCGTTGGGCGGTGTCGAGTCCGTGGATCCGAATTCGTTGCGACCGCGCCAGTCCATGGGTTTGTTGGCGATGATTTGCGCGATGAGCGAAAGGGCGAACCAGACACGAAGCACGCCTGCAATGGGATGCAGCCACGGGACCACGGGGTGGAAATCCGCGATTTGTTCGACACCGTTACTCTCGCGGGCTTCGTCTACGTAGAGGACGAATCCGGCGGCGGCGAGCGCGGTCAGCACTGGATCGAAGCGGCCCGCGATTAGTTGCGGGAGGATGCCTGCGGCCATCATGGGCAAGGCGATGAGCGAAGTGCTGAGGCGCAAGGCGAGCATGGTGAGCGGGAGGTGCAGGCGGTCGCCGAAGAAGATGCGCATCTTGCGCAGGGTATGGTGCTTAACTTCGCGATAGCCGTCGTAGAAGCGCACACGCAGAATATCCGGCGACCATGCGAGCCCGACGCGGCCGCCGATTTGCTTGATGGCGGCGGCCATGAGGGTGTCTTCGGGGTGCCATTGGCCCAGGGCTTTGTGACCGCCAAACGTCTTGTAACTTGTGTACTTCACAAGCATGAACGCGCCAATCCCGATGGGAAACGAGCGGGGATCGTTCAGGTGCTCGTGTTCGACGCCTTGGATGATCCCTCGCCAGCCGTTGGGGAGCAGAAACTGTTCGGCCCAGGTTTTGGCAACC
>JBHEKO010000077.1:0-10202 GCA_041859475.1 Candidatus Hydrogenedentales bacterium | reverse complement strand
TCGATGTTGCCCGAGACTTGAATCGCCTCGCTTCCGCCTGCGGTATGCCCATTCGCTTGGTAGAGGCAGGCGCCGGCGATGACGGCGACCAACAAAACAACAACGAGTACGATACGAGACTTCATGTCATGCGCCTCACGTATGAGAATGTCTATTCACAACCGGCCCTTCACTTGGGCCGAATCCCTTCTAAGAATATGCGCCAAGCTCGGTCCACGTGCTTGGTCACATCGAACCCGCCGTCGCTCAGAAACCACAGCATGGCCGTGGGCTGAAACAGCCCCAGAAACATGACCGAGACTGTGCCCGCGTCGATGTCGGTGCGAATACTTCCATCGTGCTGTCCGTCGCGCACAATCGCGGCGATCCTGCCTAGGTATTCCATGATGGTCGCATGGATGCGCGCCTTGCGCGCAGGATTGCCGGTATAGACCTGGTCCGAGAACAGAATGCGCGGAAGCGCCTGGAATTGCTGGACAAACACGATGTGGCGCCGCAGCAGATTCTGAAGCCGTTCAAGCGGGGCCTCGTGCTCCGCGCATACAGCGTCGACAAGGCCAAATAGTTGGACGCGGATTTGCGCCAAGACGGCGTCGAGGATAGCCGATTTGTCTTTGAAGTGCCGGTACAGGGCCGAGGGGGTAAGGCCAACGCTCATGGCAATCCGGGCGATGCTGAGGGCCTTGATACCGTGGCTGTGCACGAGCATAAGTGCTGCTTCGGCAATCTGTTCCTGACGGACTTCGGTATCGAGTTTGGTCTTTGACATGGCGCACTCTTTGTGAATACTCATTCACATTATACGAGGAGATGGGCACCCTGTCAAGGGCACAAAGCAGGGAATTTGAGCCATTGGCCACTATTCCCGGGGTGACCAAGTGTATGGCCGTTCTCGGAGAAGCGTCAATTCGTGAGCAGGAGGATCAGGGTCTGCGCCGCCAAGACGCGGAGGATCATCGTCAGCGGATACACGGCCGCGTAAGAAACCGTCGGGGCATCCGACTTGTTGAAGCTGGTCGAAAAGGCGAGGGCGGGCGGGTCGGTCATGCTTCCGGCCAACAAACCGCAGAGGGTGAGGTAATTCGTCTTGAGGAAAAACCTGCCGACGAACCCAACGAGGAGCAACGGCAGCAGGGTAATGGCCGCGCCCATGCCCATGAGCACGAACCCTTCGCCGGACGTGAGCGACTCAATGAACTTATCGCCCGATTTGAGGCCGACACACGCGAGGAAGAGGACGATGCCCAATTCCCGCAACATGAAGTTCGCGCTGCCGGGCATGAACCAGACGAGACGGCCGATGCGTCCGACGCGGCTCAAGATAATGGCCACGAGAAGCGGCCCGCCCGCCAGCCCCAACTTGACGGGCGCGGGGAGTCCGGGCACTGCGATGGGCAAGCTGCCCAGAAGGACGCCGAGGGCGATGCCGACGAAGACGGGAATGACTTCCGGGTGGTCCAGCGCTTTCGGCGAGTTGCCGAGGATCGCGCTGACGCGGTCGTGATTGGCTTGTTCGCCCACGGCGACGACGATATCGCCGTATTGAAGCCTCAGATCGGGTTCGACCGGAAGCTCCGTTTCGGCGCGGCGAAGGCGGGTAATCGTGACCTGATAGCGCTCTCGGAACTTCAGCTCTTGGATGGTCTTGCCCAGAACCGCTTTCTGAGTGACGACCATTTTACGGCTGGAAATGGTGCTGGAAACACGCGACAGGTCGACGTTGGCTTTCCCCCCGACCATGAGTTGCAGCGCGTGCAGTTTGAGCCGAGGCCCGACGGCGAGGATGATGTCGCCGAGGTGCAGCGTCGTTTCCGGCTGCGCCACCGACTGCACGTCGCCGTGCTGGACGCGCGAGATGATCGCACCCGCTTCCTCGAACAGAGAGATATCGCCGACGCGCACGCCATCGAGGTTGGGATTCTCGACGACAAGATTGGTCAGTTCCAGCGGCTCCAGTTTCGTGGCGCGCGCCGCTTCCAAGGCCTTCACTTCATCCGATACGTTTACGCGAAACAGGGTGCGTAGGAGGAACATGGCGAGGATGATCCCGATAACGCCAAAAGGGTAGGCGACGGCATAGCCAACGCCGGTTACCGCAGCCCAATCGGAGCCGTTCGCGGGAATCGGCATGTCCTTCAGGGCTGCTTGCGCGGCGGCCAGGCTCGGCGTGTTCGTCACCGCTCCGGACATGGTGCCGACGGCCACGGGGATGGGAATTCCAAAGTACCATGAAAAGCCAACCATCGTCAGAACGCCAAGGCCGACGATGCTTGCGGCCATGATGTTGAGTGGCAAGCCCTCGCGGCGCAGCGACGCCATGAAGCTCGGCCCAACCTGCATGCCCACGGTGTAGACGAAGAGGATGAGGCCGAATTCGCGGGCGAACTCGAGGACATGAGCATTGATGCCGATGTGGAAGTGCCCGAAGAAGAGTCCCGAGAACAGCACGCCCGCCACGCCAAGGGCGATTCCTTTCAACCGGACGCTACCCAAGGCCAATCCCGAAGCGGCGACAAGGCTGAGGATGATCACGGAACTTGCGACGGATTCCCCCTTGAAGAGATCAGCAAGCCAAGGCATGTGTGGAGTTTCTCATTATTGGCTGGCGAATTCCCGGCGCAAATCCACCCCATTGTGGGGCCGGCAATCCAGCTCGTGAAGCGGCGTCCAATTGACGCGCTTGAAGTTGTAACGTTCGACGTGTGAACGCGAGAGCGTTCCCCCAAACGCGGCTATTTTACCCCACGCGGACGGCACTTCTCAAACGGCAGCGCCGCTAGCGTTCAAAGATCATCCGGTCCAGTCGCGGATTCCTCGCAAACATGAGCCGTGGTTTGGCGCATCTTCTTGTCGAGGGGAGACTCCGCACGCTCTTGATATGTCGGGCAGGTCCGGAGAGCCGAAAGCAATCTGTTGCGATAGAGTCAACCGAACGTGAATACTCCCAGAAGCTCTGAGAAGTGCGAAAAGTACATATCTAGTCTTCGCTTTCCTTTCGATTCTGACTAGCTCCCTTCCTGCCCTTTGCAGTGGCGTCACGTTTCGAGAGCGGCACACCGGCGGCACCGTAATTGGGGTTTAGCGTAGGCAACCCGGCATCAACGGTCTTCAAGTACTGCTCCAGTCGCGCGTGCAGCTCAGCCACCTTCTCGGGCATCGCCTGGGCCCGATCATTTTGCTCGCCGATGTCTTGAGCTATGTTGAAAAGCTTCAACGCGCCAGTTTCGTAGAACTTGATCAACTTGAAGTCGCCCAGTCGAATGGACGAATGCGGGCCGTCTGCACCTTGGTAGTGCGGAAAGTGAAAGGCAAGTGCCTCGTTTACACGCTTCACCTCCCCCTTGCCGTCCACAAACAGTGGTGAGATGTTGCCGCCTTCTACGTCGTGGGGAAAGCGGGCACTTACTTTACCTAGAGAGCACAAGGTGGGAAATAGATCGTAGCCCACGACGGGCACATCGCAGAAGGAGTTTGCTTTCACACCCGGACCGCGAATAATGAGTGGAACCCGGATGCCGCCTTCCCACAGGGATCCCTTTCCTCCATGCAAGGGGCGTACACCTGCTCCCCCGCCACCGGCTCCGTTGTCGGACATGTAGATGATGTAGGTGTTGTCCGCGATGCCTAGGGCTTCGACCTGTTTCATAATCATCCCGACTCCGGTGTCGAGATTCTCCGTCATGGCCGCACGTTCAACGTCTTTGTGCATCTTACCCGGCGCACGATGTCGATACGACTCTTGAGTGATCTTCAGCGAGTTTTCGGGGTAATGCAGTGCATGATAGGAGAGTTGGATGAAGAAGGATTTGCCCTCCCTGACGCACGCCTCCATGAGGGCGTTGGCCCTACCCGACATGCCGAAGATGTCTACGGGATTGGGGTCGACGAACGGGGCCGCGTCCTTGTTGCTTGTGTTCCCGTCGTGTACATCGTAACCATGGTCGCCGGGACCACCGCCTCCAAGATGCCATTTGCCAAAATGTGCCGTTGTGTAGCCGGCTCCCTTCAACATCTCGGCAATCGTTATTTCTTCCTTGGGAATGTTCTTTTCCGAGGTTGGGGGAATGAGCCTGTAGTCGTCCGCTGCAGTCACGTCGGGTGAAGCCTTAGTCCAGTGCAACTGCGCGGGACTCTTGCCTGTTTGGATGCTTACCCGCGTGGGAGAGCAGACGGGTGCCGGCGCGTACGCGTTGGAGAAGCGCATCCCCTGTCCGGCGAGGGTTTCAAGGTTTGGTGTCCGGTAGAAATCGCTCTTGGAGCCCGGGATTTCCGGATGCATTTGAACAGACAATCCGCTCCAATCTTGATCATCGGACAAGATAAAGATGAAGTTGGGTTTGCTCTGCTTTGCCTGAGCTTGCGCGAAGCCGTTGCCAACTGCCAGAAGACCCACCGCGCCGGTCCCCGCACAGGCCAGAAAGCGTCTGCGGCTTACGGAAATACTCTTGGACACGTCCAGTTCCTTTCTAATCACTACAAGTAACCAATAGAACGAAGGATGTTCTCGCGTTCCGTTTCCGTATCTCCGCCCTGCTCCGGGCGCCTTCGATCGGGCTCCGTATTCGCGTTATCCAGTCCGGTCTTACCATACATGGCCGAAGGCAACTCAATTGGCCCGATGGGCGTGAGGTCTCTCCCCGCAAAGCCTGCAAAGTCCGGAGGATAACGATGCACCTTGAACACGGCGTTCAAGTAATGGCCACGTTCGTCCACGCCGGGCCGTTCCCCTTGGGCCAATGTGCCTCCTCGGACGACGGGATTGACGTATTTCCAGACAGTCTCGCCCGCGGAGGTGACTTCAAAGAAAGTTCCCAGGACACCGGCGCATATCAGTGTATTTCCGTTGGGGAGGCGGTGAGCGCCGGAGATTTCTGGGGAGTAGAAGTCCGCCTTGTTGCGAGCGGTGTAGCTCCAGACCGGTTTGGAGGGCCCATAGGCTTGGCTATCCATTAACGTGTAGTGTCCGCTTGCGTCGAGCGGCGGCACGATTTCCTCAATGGACGAGTGGTCACGGTCAAGGCCGTTATTGAAGATCAGTATGTTGCCCGCGCCCGGGTATCCTGCCGGGATCCAATGCGCGTCATGCTGTTGGAAGAGCCTGCGGTCTGCACTGTCGCCTCGGCCATAGGCGGCCGGATTTCCCCATCGAAAGAGCAGGTCTCCGTCGCGCCGGGACGTATTCGGACTTGGTGTTGAATGATCGACGATCCATACTTCATTGCACCCGCGAACGCTCAAGGCTATCTGGTCTAGAGTTGCGTTGTACGCGATGGAATTCATGTGGTTCCAGAACGCGGGCACACGGCGCCCGTTGCAGTTCACATCTACTCGCTCAGGGTGTTCCGCGACTCGACCATAGTTTGTCTTGCTCAAATCACGCTCTTGAACGAGATGGTCCCATACGTGCCACTCCCAGACGATCTTTCCACCCTTCGGGCGCACAGGCTCTATTTCGATCACATAGTCCGGGTACAATTCGCCGTCGGAGATCATGCTGGCTTCAAAACCGGCGGCAATACACTCGTCCAGGCTCTTTCGCTCGACGGCGAGGGCAAGGATGTTTCCATTCGGCAGAAGTGCAATGTCGTGATGGAGGATATGCTCGTTGTTCGCGTAGTCGAATTCCCACACGAGGTTATCATCCCAATCGTACTCTTCGATTCGTCCGCCTTCACCACCCCGGGTGAAGCCGCGAGCGTGCGTGAAGCAACATCGAAGGAGGTGGCCATTCTCGAGAAGGAAGACCGTTTGCCCCGGCTCATACTGGCTCCTTTTCCATTCGTGAACTACTCGGCCTGCGTTATCGATCAGGTATGTCATGGTTCGATGCTTTGGAGCGAAAAGCGTGTAGCCGGGAGCTGCCTTGTCTGTGTTGTGAACCAAGCCGAGCTTCCCTTCCGTAAGCACGTTGAGGTTCAGCACTGGTTTCTCTCGTGGACCTCGGTCACGAGGCACTTCACGTTGAGCGGAAGAGCCGCGCGGAACTTGCTCGATCTCGCCGATGGCTGGGCGATCTCTGTCCCCTTCGCCGTTGCGCTGCATGCCGGGAAGATTCTTGCTCGGAGGAGTGGCTTCGAGTTCAGCCGGCGACAGCCTGCCGTCCTTGTCCGAGTCCCACTCGGAAAACTTGACCTTCTCGGAGGCAAGATACTCGGCAAGGCTTACGGAATTGTCGTGATCGGCATCGGATTGCTCGAATCTGCTGTACCCTCCTCCCGGGCTCTTCTTCTGCTGCTGTTCGTCAGCCTCCATTTCCGGTGAAGAAAGCCTGCGACTCTTGTCGGTGTCAATGCGATTGAACTTCTTCTCCTCGTGAAAAAGGAACTCGTCTAGAGAGATGGCTCCATCACCATTCGAGTCGGTCGCTTGAAACTTGTCGGCCCGCCAAGGCTGATTTTTCTGTGAAGGCGGTCTGTCGCTTCCTGGATTCTGCCTTGCCGTGCGCTGTTGGCGCGACGGCTGATCATTGGATTGGAGAAGGGTAACGGCAATGCCTCCCGAATCCATGCTTCCGGTGGCGCCGGGGCCGGACCGAACCACACGGAACCCAACGTGGTACCAAGCGTGGTTCGGGTCGTCTGGACCACGGAAATAAGCTGGGTCACGGTTCGAGATGCGCCCATGTCCCCATTCGCCGTTGTACCAGTTGCCGCTTCGAAGCACCCGGTAAGGCTTCCCGTCTGGCATGGGCTGTCCGCTCGCGGGACCTGACGGATTGGCTGCAGGACTCGAAGCATAGTAATCGCGGTCGTACCAATCGTTCGTCCATTCCCAGATGTTTCCGGACATGTCATAGAGCCCGTAAGCGTTCGCGCCATTGGCAGTCTGATAGTCCGGGTGATCGCTTGGCCACGAAAAGGCGCTTCTCTTGTGCAGCTCACCATTGTAGAAACCCACGGGCGTGGTCCATGGGAAGGGGCCGGTTTCGTAGGGGTCGCCGGAGTTGGGCCAATTGGCTCGCGCATCTTCGGGCACATCGCCCCACGGAAAGATGGGGTGGGAATCGGTTTGCCCACCTAGTGCCGCATACTCCCATTCGGCTTCGGTGGGTAGCCGGAAGCCGCTCTGGCTGTAGTCACATTGCCAGGTTGTGGAAACGTAGCAAGGCGAATAGCCATCGGTGATGCTGAGCCAATTGCAGTAGGCGGCTGCTCCATTCCACCTCACGCACACCGCGGGATGGTTTGCCCGGTTTCCCTTGAGGGAGAATGTTCGGCCATCCCATGACACGCTACTTGCCGGGTCCGATACGTCGGTGTCGCAATAGAGTGTCTCTCCGTCCGAGTCGTAGACGAGTCCATCGCGTACGATCACCGCGTGGCTCTCGACAGCTGAATTCAGGAAGCGGCAGAACTCCGCATTCGTCACCTCGGTCTTCCCCATATAGAAGCTGTCCACGCGTACCTTGTGAACTGGGATTTCGTCGCTTGGGTGGTCTTTCCCGCCGAGGTTATGGTGGTCCCCCATCTCGAATTGCCCCGCGGGCACAAGCGCCCAGCCATCGGGAGCGCTTACCGCCGCGTCCGGACTTTGCGCTTCCGAATTGGCAGCACCACCTGCGGGGGTGCAGGCGACAAAACTCGGCACGAAGATTGACGCCATTAAAAGTGCAAGCGCAAAGTAAGTGTCCCTCATTGCACAACTCCTTGGGGGTCTATTGTCTTGCTCGAATCGCGCGGATACACTCGATACTCGTGTATGACCGTGGAGGCTGGAGCGTTCTCGCTGATAGTTGTTCCTATGTACGAGATCCTCGCCGAGGAGGCGCTCACGTCGATTTTCAGATATCCCGGACTGGGCAGGATAACTCCGCTTCGGTAGCCGTATTCTTGGGCGATGCGATTGACACTACGCCCTCCCGGTGTCGCGGGCTGCGGTACTGCTTGATAGATGATCCCGTCCAACTCCTGTTTGGCAAATAGGTGGTCGTGGCCATGGAAGACTACATTGACGCCGCAGTCTTTGAGCACTTCATGAATGGGGGAGTCCCAGCCCGGGCGTTTCGCTTCAAACTCGTACTGGCCGTTCAGGGCGTGACCGCCCCACTCGAAGTACTTGGCCGCTTCGGCGCCGCCGCGCATGGAAGCATCCGCGCCGCCCACAAGGTTGTGAATAAAGACGAGTTTGATTGAGGCCTTGCTCTGTTCCACTGTCTTCGTCAACCACAAGTATTGTCTCCGTCCAAGCGTTCTTCCCCAGGACGCGTCTGCGTCGCGCATTCGAGACGTAGTGAACCAGTAGGGGTCGAGGACGACAAAGAGCGCATCGCCCCATTCCCATGCGTAGTAGTCTTCAAGCAATCCCGATGTTCCCGCGGGCTCATCGTTGCCGGTGTAGAATGCGTTGGGAATCGGATTCGGGAAATATCGCTTGCGCATGGTATTGGACCATCCCGCCACGCTGTCTTCAACGATACGGAAACGCTGATCGGATTCGCCGTCGTGGTTACCCAGAACCAGGAACAATGGCGCCGAGTGACACAACAAGCCGAAGTAGTAGCGTTGAGCAATGTACTGAGGGAAGGCAGCCGTATGGTCCTGTCTGCGTTTGTCCGTCATGAACGTATCGCCAAGGTCAATGTGAAAATCGGGAGCATTGCCCAGGGCTGAACGAAGTGTCTGCACGTAGAGGGCCGGGGCATCCGGGCAGTCGAGGTGCGAGTCTGCCTGCACCGTGAACGTAAACGCAGCGCCGGGAGGACGTTGGGTGTGAAAGGAATGAGTGTCGCATTCGGCCATTTCTTGCGCTCCGGATCGGCGCCAGCTCATTCGGTAGAAATAGCGCGTGTTGGGCAGTAGGTCGGCGAGAAGGACTGCCTTGGGCTGGCCCGCCTGTAGCTGAAACAGGTCCGTCTTTCGGTCCAGTTTCTCGGCATTCGTGCCGTAAGAAAGAAAGGCTTCCATCGGTCCGTACGCCAAGAGGCTTACGGTCGCGCTGGTGCGGGTTGGCCGTCCGAGAAGGATATCAAAATCATGCACGGGCACATCGGTGTAGAATACCGATGTGGATGTCTGCTGACGCCCTTTTCCTTGTGCAGGCGCTGTCTGGGGGCTGCCGGGCGCATCTTGAAGAGGGATCCGCTCCTCCGGGATGCCATTCGCGGCCGCGACAAGTAGAATAGACGCAATCAGCAAGGTTTTCCGGACAACTCCTGTCATCGTGTTCCTTTCGCCATGGAGTGCCACCGCTTGAACCCATGTTGTCGATAGATGGTTCCATCAGGACGTTATTCATTCGCCTTCTATGGGACTCCAGAAGCAAGCCGGTGGCCCTGTCACCCGACTGGCCAACGCAGAACGGGGCAGGTACGGGAATGTGGCGGCGGTCCAGACATCGGGTGGCGCCCTTCCACGTATCCCGCTTCACGTCCTGTCTCATGAACTCGGCCATCGACCTCGCCGCCGTGTGCGAGACTGCTCAGCCGGTCACACCGTCTGCGCTCAATGCGCGCCAGAGGTGACGCAGCGAAGGATCCGCATGCCGTGTCCCGAGAAGTTAGCGTATGGTACGCATGCTATGGCATAATGGATATGGTTCATTCGTGATAGCTCTCCTCGAGCCGAATCTCTTCCCACGTGGGGGCGACATGGTTTCGACGGGGGTGATGAAGCGTGGGCTGCGTGCCGAGGTTGATCGGTTGGCCTCGTTAAAAGCCGATCACAAACTAACTGCCAACGAACCATTGGCACTCGCCGCGTAATTTAACGCGACGCGTCTTACCCTCGACCACCTGCTAGGGGGACTAAGGCGACGACAGCGGGTCTTGAGTCCGGAGTGTGGTTGAAGACTCCGGAGGAGAGTACCGACTTCACCTAGCGGCTTTGCGCAGCGCGCCTGACGCGGCGTACGGTGGCGAATCTTAATTAAAAGGCTACGCACGTAGACGTTCATGTCGATGCACTCTCGGACGCGGGTTCGATTCCCGCCGCCTCCACCATTTAGAAAAGACAAACCCGTCTCTCTGGGGTCATTCTCCGGGGTGACGGGTTTTCTTTTTCCCCTTGTTTCTAAAGGGTTTGCGCCCGTTTCACATCTTTCCAAAGCACCTCTCCGCACCACCGATTCTCCCCATCTTCCTGCCTTTCTTTCTCTGTTTGGCCCCTGATTCTCTGTTTTCTCCGGACGAAGTCCGAAGCGCGTCCGGAAAGTTACATCCTTGATTGATATGGGTTTGCGGCAGATTGCCATTTTTGGCGGTTGTC
>JBHEKO010000056.1:0-8318 GCA_041859475.1 Candidatus Hydrogenedentales bacterium | reverse complement strand
GCTCCACGGCCTGCCCCGTTCTGACACAAGGTAATCGCTCGTAACTCCAATCAATGGGCGCTTCATCTCGCCTCCAAGTTATCCCTCACGGGACCCGAGCAAGCGCCGAAAGTGGCGCGAGCAGCCCTCGTGGTGCACTTTTCCATTCCTTGCGCTATGCGCAGGGCACTGAGGAAGAGAGAGTAGGCGATTCACGTACTTTCGAGCAAGTTGGCAGAGGAATAACACAGTCCGATGAGCGATTGCCACGGCGCCCTGGGCGTCGCTTGGGAAGGAATTTTGCGAAATGTGACTTTTCCCGGTAAAACGGGTATTGTAAATTGAAGCGCTCATTCGCAGATAGGGGAGGGCTGTTCGTCTCGGACTGTGTGACGAATCGTCCAGTGGTGCGTAATTACTCCTTGGAGAGTCCGGTGACGAAAGCTGGCTGCGAGCACGGCACCGTGGGCGTCAAGGATGAGCTTTTGTGGAAACCTGCTCAACTTGATTCGAGTCTAATGCGGTGAGAAATAGCATCTTTTTTGCTTCTATTTTCGCGCAAGGAGCTGATATGAAACGCGTTATGGGGATTTTTCGGAGTCTGACACCGGCCGCTGTGTCCACAGTGCTGGGCATAGCCGGCGTCCTTGGTCTTCTCGCAATCGCGGGATGCTCGGACGGAGCCGTGACGAGTACTGCTGCCGCCACCACGCAGGCGACCGCCGAGAAGAAGGTATCAATCCCGGTCGAGGTTTCTGTGCCGACGCGAGGAGATATCGCGGAGTATTTCGAAACGACCTCGCGGATCGAGGCTGAGAAACGGGTGGAGATTACCTCCGAAGGTATGGGCAAGTGCCTGAGCGTCAACGTAGAAGAAGGCGATACCGTCAAGGCAGGAGATGTGCTTGCGGAGTTGGACAAGTCGGAACTCGATGCGCAGATGCGGTCTGCCAACGCGCAGCTTGCGAAACTTAAGAGCGACAACGATCGCGCGAAACAACTCTTCAACGAGGGCCTTTCGGCAAAGGCCGAGTATGACAACGCCCGATATGCTTACGAGCAGCAGTCTGCCAGCGTGAACCAACTGCAAGTGCAGGTGGGCAATATGACGGTCCGTTCCCCCATTAATGGGGTTATCACGAAGAAAAGCGTGCAGCGGGGGCAGTTGGTTTCCTCCGGGACGCCGGTGTTTGAGGTGGTCGACCCCAATTCTTACATCCTGACGATCAAGCCTCCCGAGAAGCTCGTTTCACGGATGAAGATTGGCCAGGTTGCGAAGGTCGGAATTGACGCTGTACAGGGAGAGGAATTCGAGGCGAAGGTTCGCCGCATCAACCCGAGCGTCGATGCCCAGAGCGGGACGGTGAAGGTCACCCTGGATTTCGATGCTTCAATGATGGACCGGCTCCGGGACGCGGCTTTCGCGCGGGTGCGGCTCGTTATGGATACGCGACCCAACGTATTGCTCGTTCCCAAAGACGCCATTGTGGAGGAGAATGCGCGGAAATACTTGTTCCTCGTCGAGAAGCAGGAACCTGTTGCGGGGACGCCAGACGACAAATCCGGTGATCAGTTGCTGGTGGCGAACCGCATTGAGATTGAGACAGGCCTCGAGGACAAGGATCGCATTGAAGTGGTCTCTGGCGTGAAGGACGATTCCATGGTCGTTACCTTGGGCCAGCAGACGTTGAAGCCGGGCTCCGAGGTTAAAGTGACCACCATGGACGGAGAGTTGATGGCCAAAGCGGGGGCGAGCGCCGAGGAAGCGCTCAAGGCCGCGGACGCCGAACGGGAGGCCCAGAAAGCGACTCAGAACGCCGGCGCCAACTGATTTGACTCGTTCGCAAGGGGGAGAGGGCGCCGAAAGGACCTGAAGACTGCCGGACCGGCAATTCGACGCGTGAGGATTGGACCTTTCCTGCCTGGTTGTGAGCGCGCATTTGCCGCTTGCTCCTTTCGTGGAAGCAGAAGTTCGACAACCAACCGACAGTGGGATACATCTGAATGTCTGATCCGAGTCCCGTCACGCAACCCAAACACTACAGCTTGCCCATTCGCCGCCCCGTCACGATGGCGATGATCTTCGTAAGCTCGCTGGTATTTGGCTGGAAGTCCTTTCAAGACCTTCCCATTAACCTCATGCCGGATATCTCGTATCCGACACTTACCGTGCGGACGGAATACGAAGGCGCGGCGCCGGAAGATATCGAGAAGTTGCTTACGCGTCCGTTGGAAGAGACACTCAGCATTGTCGGCGGTCTCGTCGAAGTAAGCAGCATTTCCTCTCCAGGTCTGTCCGAAATCGTAATGGAGTTCAACTGGGGCACCGACATGAACCTGGCCCAGCAGGACGTCCGCGACCGCCTTGATTTATTCGACCCCCCCCGCGAAGTCACGGAAAAGCCGGTGACGTTGCGCTATGACCCCACCTTGGACCCTGTGTTTCGAGTCGCGTTGACGGGAAGGGACCTGCGCGATATAGCGGACCCTGTGGAACGCGAACGCCAGAGTCAACTCCAGTTGACCGAGATTCGCGAGGCTGCGGAGCGGTATGTGAAGGGCGACCTGGAAGCGGAGATGGGTATCGCACAGGTAGCGATAAAGGGCGGTCGCGAAGAAGAGGTCAAAGTCGAGATCGATTCGGACCGTTTGAAGAGCCTTGGGCTTTCCGTAGAACTGGTCGCGGAGCAGCTTCGTCAGCAGAACATCAACTTGTCGGGCGGTAGTCTGCGCGAGGGGAAGACGGAATATCTTGTTCGCACTCGCAACGAGTGGGGAAGTATTCGGGAGATTGAGAGCAGTGTTCTAAGCACCCCCGCCGGCACGCAAATTCGGTTGTCGGAAGTCGCGAAAGTATCTATCGGGAAGACGGATCAAAAGTCGATCGTGCGCGTCGATGGCGTCGAGGCCGTTGAACTTCAGATCTACAAATGGGGTGATGCGAATACCGTGCGCGTCTGCAACACGGTGAAAGACTTGTTCGCATTCCCTAGGGAAAAGGGAATCTTCGAGAAGTTGTCGGAGAAGCTCAATAAGCCGTCGGACAGCGCGAATCTCCCCCCGCAACTGGCCGCCATCCAATTTGCACAGCAAATGCGCGAGAAACACACCTTGCTGGAAAAGCTGCCGCCGGAGGTTACCGCGCACGCCATCAGCGACCAGTCGCGCTTCATCATCTCTGCGATCAGAGAGGTGCAAAACAGCGCAATCTACGGCGGCATCCTTGCCGTTTTTGTACTCTACTTCTTTCTTCGGAAATTGAAGGCGACGATTATTATCGGGCTATCCATTCCGCTGTCCGTTATCGCCACGTTTATCCCTATGTTTGCCCAAAACATGACGTTGAACATCATGTCGTTGGGCGGGCTTGCGATGGGCGTCGGAATGCTTGTGGATAACTCTATCGTGGTTCTGGAGAGCATTTTCCGTTGCGGAGAAGAGGGCGACAGCGTCCTTGATGCAGCCGATCGCGGAGCACGCGAAGTCACCGGGGCTGTGACCGCTTCGACACTTACGAGCGTTGCCGTATTTCTCCCGATTGCCTTTGTGCAGGGTGTTGCCGGTCAGCTCTTCCAAGATCACGCGCTGGTCGTGACCTACTCGCTTATGGCATCGCTCCTCGTTGCGTTATTTCTCATCCCGACCATTGCATCCAGGTCCAAGCCGGAATTGTTGCGGGAGCGCAACGTCGTCTGGATGTTGAACGCGTACCAGCGAACGGTGCAGGAGACTGGACGGCGCGGAATCGGTGCGGTCATCATGCTAATTCCTTACACGGCGCTGAGCGTGGCGGAATGGATCCTGGAGCAGGCTCGCGAGAATTTTGGACCCCTCGCCGCGTGGGTGTTCGGCGCGAAGGGCACTGGTGGAGGTTCCGCGGTCTTAATGCCATTGCGCATGGTTGTGGCAATTCTCCCCCTGATCGTCGTCAGTGTGTTGTTTGTCCTCCAATGCCTAATCGGTCTCTCGCAGCAACTCTTTTCTACGATTCTGATAGTCGTCTCCGTGATCGCGATTTCCGTCGCTTGGGCAGTCGGCAAGGTATTTCATTTCGTTTTTTGGATACCTATTGAACTTTTCAATCGCGGATTTGAATTGGTGCGCGGGACCTATACGCTGTTCATGCGAAGAGCGCTTCGCTTCAGCCCCGCGGTACTGGCGCTCGTCGCGGTGCTTGCCGTGCACTCGTTTTCCTTGGTGCCCTCCATGGGGCGCGAACTGATCCCGCCCATGAAGCAGGGGGAATTCGGCATTCAACTTGTCACACCGGCGGGAACTCGCCTCGAAGAAACGGCGAGAAGAGCATTCGAAATCGAGAAGCTCGCCCTGGCGGTTCCGGAGATTGGGTCGGTGGCGGTCGAGATTGGCCAGGAGGATACGAGTGTGACTGCCGACCGCGGCGAGAATGTCGCGGAGTTTTCGCTTACCCTCAAGAATCCGAAGCAAGACGTTGCGCGTCAGGACGAGATCACGGAGAAGCTGCGCGTTCAAGTGAACCAACAGCTTTTGGCCTCCGACAAAGCCATCTTTACGTTGCCGTCGTTGTTTAGTTTCAAAACGGCGGTTGAGCTTCAGATTCGAGGTGACGATTACCGGGAGCTGAAGCGGATTGGCGACGATGTGGTTCGGGCAATTGCCGATGTCAATGGAATCAAGGACCTCGAATTGAACATGCGGGAGGGATACCCGGAGATCATTGTTCAGATGGACCGAGATTTGCTGGCCGCCAAAGGCATCGTTCCCGAGACGGTGGCAATGCGCCTGCGCTCGGAGCTTCAGGGAGATCTGCCGACCGAATTCAGCCGGCAAGGAGAGAAGATTGACGTCCGCGTTCAGGCGGACAAGAACCTTCTGAACAGTGTTGAAGACCTTAGAAAACTGGCTGTTAACGAAGGCCTGCCGCCAATTCCCTTGGAAGCTGTCGCCACCATCGAGGTTCAGCCCGGGCCCAGCGAGATTCGACGCATCGATCAGCGCCAAGTTGCGGTGGTTACGGGAAATGTCGAAGGCCGCGATCTCGGCGCCGTTATGGAGGATGCCTTGACGCGAGTCAGGGATGTGTCGATACCTTCCGATTATCAGATCGTGGCCGGAGGTCAAAATCGCGAATTGCAGGTGTCTCTGAAGAGTTTGGAGTTCGCACTTGTGCTCGCCGTGTTTCTGGTGTATGCGGTCATGGCGTGCCAGTTCGAATCGATTCGCGATCCTGCCTTGGTTATGGTCAGCGTTCCGTTGGGGTCTATTGGCGTGATTTATGTTCTTGCAGCCATGCACGTCGACCTGAGCATTCTCGTATATATTGGCGCAATCTGCCTTGCAGGTATCGTGGTAAACAATGCAATCGTTCTGGTGGACTACACGAACCTTCTGATGAGCCGCGGTATGGAGCGCGTCGATGCGATTGTCGAAGCAGGCCGCGTTCGCATGCGCCCGATCTTCATGACTACACTTACAACGGTCCTCGGTCTGCTGCCGATGGCCATGGCGTCGGGTGAAGGCGATGAAATCCGAAGGCCGATGGCGATTACGATTATCGCAGGTCTTAGTTGCTCTACCGTACTTCCTCTCGTGATTATCCCCATGATGTTCTACATGTTCGGCAGCCGTAAGCGGAGTCCCATCGTATGAGACTGACTCTGCCCGAAGTGGCCCTTCGCCGTCCGATAACTGTGTGGGTGATTGCGATTACGGTTATTGGATTGGGGATCATTGCGCGCTATCGGACTCCCATCGAATTCTTGCCTCCGCTCGATTTTCCGTTTGTCTTCGTGCAAATCCCATACCTTGGCGCATCGCCCGAGCAAGCCGAAAAGGAAGTCGCTATTCCTGCGGAAGGCGAATTCCGTACGCTGTCGAATTTGAAGCGCATTAGCACCACCAGCGACGCCAATGGATGTCGTGTTCAGTTGCTCTTCGAAATGAACACGGACATGACCAATGCGACGGCAGAAGTGCGCGACCGGATCGAGCGCCTGAAGCTGGTGCTGCCTTCCGAAATTGAGCAGATTTCTATCCGGCGCTTTAATGCGAACACCTTGCCGATCATGGTGTTTTCGCTCTATGGCGGCCAAGATGACGAAGAGCTTGGCTATCGCATTCGAACCTTGCTTAGACCACGTCTCCAGCGCATCGACGGCGTCGCGGACATTACGCTGCATGGCCGCCCCGAGAAAGAAGTCCTTATCGAGTTCGATCAGGATGCGCTAGGCAGCAGGTCGTTGAGCTTGTTTGAAATCGTCAGCGCGCTTCGGCAAAGCAGTCTGAATCTCACAGTCGGAAATATGGTTGACGGCGATGCAAAGTACATCGTGCGCGCGCTTGGGGAGTTTATTGCGCCGGAGGAATTGGGAGAACTGGTCGTTGGGCCCAACGCGGTACGTCTGCGTGATGTCGCCCGCGTGGGATATCGAACCCGCGAAAAGGTGAGTGACTATTCTATCGACGGCAAGCCCGGGACTTTGATGCTGGTCTTGAAGGAAGCCGAGGCCAACACGATCAACACGTGCCAGGCCGTGGAACGCGAGTTGGCCAAACTGAAGGACGACCCCGACTTCAGAGGGGTAGAGGTATTCACGTTCTTCAATCAATCCGACACGATCGTGGCCGCACTGAACGGGTTGGTGCAATCGGGAGAGCTGGGCGCCGTTCTCGCTGTCGTGATCTTGTTCCTGTTCATGTGGCGGTTTCGACCCACGCTCATTGTCGCGTTCTCGATTCCGACCTCCGTGGTCTGCGGCCTGGTATACATCTATCTCTCGGGTATGACCCTGAACCTTGTCACGATGATCTCGTTTATCGTCGCCCTCGGCATGCTTGTAGACAATGCTATCGTCGTGATTGAAGACATCTACCGCCACCAACAGCTCGGGTATAGTCCGGCGGAAAGCGCGAAGCTGGGGACCATGGAAGTCGCGATGGCCATCACAGCTTCCACCTTAACAACGATAGTTGTTGCCATTCCGATGTTCTATCTGGACGCCGGCGAGATGTCCACGTACATGAAGCAATTTTTCGGACCCATCACGGTCTCCCTGCTCGCCAGCTTGTTGATTGCACTGACTCTCATTCCGCTCGCAGCAAGCAAGATGAATCTTCAGCAGAAGCCTGGACTGGCAGGAATGCGCCGGCTGCTTGGCCGTGGCGATGGCGATACGCAGGGCGAGTCCCCAAAACGACCCCACGCCCACTTTGGCCACCTGCCGCGATTGCATCCGCTTCGAGCTGTAATTCATGCCTACAGCATCATTCTGGCATGGACGCAGCGCTGGCGTCTGGCGACGATGACCGTTGTGGTCGCCGTGACGTTGGTGACGCTGATTCCCATGTACAAACTGAACAGGCAAGGGGATCCGGCTGTCGACAGCAGGCGGATCGAGGTGGCTGTCGTCTTGGATCAAGGCTTCGACCTGGAGAGCGCCCGCGCCACTTTTGATAGCCTTCGCGATACCGTCGATACCATGCGGCAAGAGCTCGCAATCAAGAACATATTCTCGCGCTACTCGGCCACCGGCGGCGATTTCGACGTTTACCTTAAGACCGATGAAGACCTGGCCCCCGGAGAATCCTTGCCCTATACGACGGATCAGGTTCTGGACATTCTGCGCCAGCGGTTGCCTGACAAGCTTCCCGGTGGGGAATTGCGGTTTGCCGTGGCTGAAGCCAGCGAGACCTCGGCGCGCGCCTTTACGTTGCAGGTGCGCGGCACCGACTCGGAGATCCTCGAGAAATGCGCCGAGAATCTGAAAAGCCTCATCCTTGCCAGCATTCCGCAAGTATCCGAAGTGATAACGGACGTGGGCAAGACCCAGCAAGAAATTCAAGTAAACGTCAACACCACATTGGCGGATGTCTATGGGCTCTCCCCGATGACGATAGCCCAGACGGTCGACTTTGCACTGCGCGGCGTTCGTCTCTCCTATCTGAAGCAAGGCGGACGCGAGATACCCGTGTGGGCCCAATTTCAGGAGGAAGATAGAAAGTCCAAGAGCAATCTCGAGAACGTGATGTTGTTCGGGGCGGAAGGCGAGCAGCTTCCTATCAACCGCGTTGTCGACTTCGTCAAAGAAAAAAGCCCGCGGGCCATCAACCGCGTCAACGGCAAGAACGTCGTGCCCCTAACCGCAAAACTGCGCGGCACGGACATGGGCTACGCAATGACCGGGCTCAAAGCCCTGCTGGCAAGCTTTCAACTTCCCCAAGGCTACAACATCGAATTCGGCGACGAGCTCATGAATCTCGAAACCAACATGAGCAGCTTCATCACGTCGCTGGTCATGGCGGTCATTCTGGTCTATCTGGTGATGGGCGCCCTGTTTGAGTCATACCTCCTGCCCATTTCC
>JBHEKO010000812.1:0-2778 GCA_041859475.1 Candidatus Hydrogenedentales bacterium | reverse complement strand
TATATGCGTTGTCGGGCAATGCTTCAGCCTGTCGAAATCAGCACGTCTGCATTCTCCCTTTTCCGAGCGTCTGCGGCTTAGTCGCCATAATTCTCATGATGGGTCGAAACGATGGTCAACTTGGTTAAGGTTCTGAATCTCGCGGAACTCCACTTCGACCCCCAGAATCCTCGGCTGCCGTCAAGCTTGGCTGGGGCGGAAGAAGTAAATGTGCTCGAATACTTGTTGCTGGAGGCAAACCTAGTCGAATTGATGCAATCGATTGGAGAGAAGGGGTATTTTAACGGCGAGCCACTCTTGGTCGTTCCGCGAGATAAAGGCGGCGGCTATTGGGTAGTAGAAGGAAACCGGCGATTGGGTGCGCTCAAACTCCTGGCGAGCACCGCACCCGCACCAATCAAGCCGAGAGAAGTCGAGCAAGTGCGCGAATCAGCGCTGGAAAAGCCAACAAAGATTCCAGCATTGGAGTTCCGCAAGCGAGATGAGATCTTGGGGTACCTAGGATACCGCCACATTACCGGCATCAAGGAGTGGAGTCCACTCGCTAAGGCGCGTTACCTCGGGCAACTGCGAGCCCAATACGGCACTGACCATACGACCGCCCATATCGCCCTCGCGCGCACGATTGGAAGCAAATCTACCAACGTAGCAAAGCTGCTGGTGGGATATGCTTTGTTGGAGCACGCGCGCGACACCGGTATGCTTTCGGAGTTAAAGCAAACGGAGGATAGCATCGATTTTTCGCTGCTCACGACGGGGATCGGATACGAAGGCATTCAGAGATTCATTGGCCTGAACGGCATTACGGACGTAGAGCTCCGGGGGCTAAAACACGCCGAATTCAAGGAGTTCTTTAAGTGGGTTTTTGATCGCAGAGGCGGCTCCACCGTGCTCGGCGAGTCGCGCAGGTTCAAAGAGCTAAATAGAATCGTGGTGCACGCGGAAGCACTTGAAGCCGTGCGGCGCGGAGAACCGATAGAAACTGCGTTCCTTTACACATCCGGCCCGCTAGATGCTCTTCGCACTTTTATGGTCGAAGCTGAGAAATCCCTGCAAGCCGCGCAAAGGATCAGCACTCATGCGATCGGGATAACAGAATCTGACATCGCATTTTCGCACAGGGTGGCCCGAGCAGCCCAAAATCTGCACGTTTCGCTCAAGGCAAGCGTCGCCGAGGATCATGAAAATGCTGGCGCTTGACCGTGTAAGAGATGGTGACATCCATACTTTGGCAGATTTCGCGGAACTCTTATGTTTGCAAAGACCGGACCGCGTCCTTTCAGCTGATGATCTCCACGATCATCTGGTTGATGTCTGCGGTGAAGAGCGCGGTGATAGAAATCTGGGTGACGCCTTCGCCCACATGACCTGGCGTTCAGCGGCCTTCGTGGACAACTATCCATTCCAGATTGCCGGAAATCAGCAATCCATCAGTGCAAGCGACGCTTTGACGAAGGGACAGGAAGCCTATGTCTTCTTATTGTTGTGTGCGAATTTGCCCTTCATTGGTGCCCCTTACAACCCTTTGACTGATGCGTTTGAGCGCTTGGCGCACCTAGTCCTAAAGAGAATGTGGCCAGACAAGGCAGAGATCAGGAGTTTTGGCAAGAACAATTCGACTTATGCCGGCAATAAGTCTTTGCGTTTGAGGACATTGGCAGCGGATTTGGGCTGCAGGCCAACAATCGATTCAACAAAGTTCCGGTCGCGCGATAGTGGCGACGGAGGAATCGACTTGGCGGGATGGTTGGAGCTAGATGCATTCGAAGCGGCGAACAAGTTCAGTTGCTTGGCTCAGTGTGCATGTTCACGGGAAGAATGGTCGAGCAAGCAGTTTGAAATTAGCCGAGGAAGCATCGGGAAACTCTTCAACCCAACTACACCATGGCTTGAAATTCTGTTCATTCCAATTTGCTTCCGCGACAATAATGGCCGTTGGGCCTTCGACTCGGAGGTCGGGGAGATTGTCATGATTGATCGACTTCGGATGATGCAATTTGTCGAACCGCAAGTTGACTTGGCATCGATTAATCCGCCGCCAACATTGACGAACTTCCTTGGCTCTCGACTTCCGGTGGTATGACTTACCAGATATCTGGCAGAGCTTCGGCTACTGCTCTGAACAAGGGGGGGGGTACCGCGTTACCGATGACTTTGTATCGCGTGTACATGCCGTTTGTTTCTGGGAATTTCATGTGTCTGGAAAATCCCTGTAAGCAAGCGGCTTCCCGATAACTAAACCGTCGTGCTGGCCGGTCGTCCGCAAACTCATATCGGTTTGGTCCCCTGTAAACGAGAGGAGGGCTCATAGGGTGCAGGGGCATGTGTCGTGCCCGACTCACTACCGTCTTGGAAACTTCATCCCATTCTCGCCTTCTGTTGCGAGACATGTAGTACCAATGGAACTCTTCGGTGTTAAACTCTCCTTCAGGCCATTCTGGTAGACCTTGGAGAGCTTCTCGAATAGTGACGAAGGGTGTTGCAGCGTTGATCCCGTGCGTGGGTGCGGGGTACTCGTACGTCTGCCCAAGATCCGTGCGGATGCCCACGATTATTACGCGTTGCCTTTCTTGAGCTACTCCAAAATCGGCTGCGTTTAGAACTTTCCATTTTACGGAATAGCCAGCCTGCCGAAAATTGCGAAGCTGATGTTGAAAAAGCGCTTGGTTGTCGGCGCGAAGCAAGCCGGATACATTCTCCACGATAAACGCCTTCGGGCGGATTGCGCGGAGCGAGCGACCGAACTCTTTGAAGAGGTAGTTGATCCCTCGCTTGGCA
>JBHEKO010000785.1:0-3219 GCA_041859475.1 Candidatus Hydrogenedentales bacterium | reverse complement strand
ACGTGCGACAACTACCGGCAGGTGCTTTCCTGGGCGGAGGACTACGGGATCGTCATCAATGTCGAGCCGCACGGTCCCTATACGAATGACGGCGAATTCATGCTCCGGCTGTTCGAGCACTTCGATTCCGAATGGCTGCGGTGCAACTTCGACACGGGCAATTCCTTTATCGCGGGACACGATCCGCTGGCGTATTTGAAGCAACTTCGCGCCTACGTTTCGCACTGCCACATCAAAGACGTGAGCGAGGGGTTGGCCGCCGTGGCACGCGGCGAGGATACGGGCATTGCGTGCAGCGAGGTGGCCATCGGAGGCGGTGTGAACGCCGACAACATCAAGAACTGCATCGCGTACCTGAAGGAAACGAATTGGGGTGGCGTCGTCTCGCTTGAGTGCTATGGCGCGGACGAGAACATCCGTGAGAGCGTCGCGTTTCTTCGGGCGTTGCTCTGATCAGCCGAAGGAAGCGCTCGCCTACCGTTCGCCCTGACGGGAAACTGCGCCTCTCAGCGGGGGACGGACGCGGTGATGGTAGGGGTCATCCGTTTCCATCTGACAGTGGTAGATTTCCATCAGGCGGCGCATAGCGGCTTCGGCGGCGGGAGTCTGCAATCCGGCTCCGGCAAACCGTTCGTTGTCGAGCACTGCGCGTAGATGCAGAATCTCCCATCGCCAACTCTGCCGCGCCCATTCGGGCAGGCGCGCGTCCAGGGATTCCGCAAGCGTGAAGGCTTGCTTCACGCCTTCGACATCAACGGGCTGCTTTTGGTATGAGCATGCTGCCGCGTTTTCGAGCAGATCGATCACGGTGAGCGTGTCGCTTACGGCATCCGGGCCGAACTCGTAGGCGATGTACTCGCGTAGGGTCTCCCGCGCGGATTGGTCCGGGTTCCAATAGAACTGAAGCTCGATGGCCTTGTTCATGTCTTCGTAGATTCCCTCGCTGTAGGGGAACCCGCCTTCCACGACGCCCTTGACCTGGTCCCACAGGCGCTGGAAACGGGCGGGTAGCGGGTTGGCGCCGTACGCGCCCCACGGCGAGTTGCCCCACATGCTGATCTCCGGAAAGTTCAGCAGCGGGAGCTTGCCGGGCACGCCCTTTTCGAGCGGATAGCGCGGGAAGTCTTCGTGCGCATCGGCCAGGATGTAGTCCACCCAACCGCCATCCTTGTTCAGCGCAATGGTCAAGCCTTCCCACTCGCCTTCGGGCGGCGTGTCGAACATCCACGTACTCAAGATGGTCTTGAGATTCGGAAAATAGCCGCGGCCAAGCTGGGTCAGGTCGCGCGACAGTTTCAGGTAGCCGTTGCTGCCCCAGGGCATGCATTGCTCGCATGCGCAGCCGCCTTCGTCGTAAGGCCAGTAGCACACACCATCCAACCCAACATCCTGCATTCTCACGAAGAGTTGCCGGGCATTCTCCATGAGGTAGGCGTGCCCATCGGGAAGGCTCGGGCAAATCGGATGCCCGCTGTTACCCCTGCGATGCGTCGGGTCGGGCAAGCGCGTGGCGCGGATTTCTTGCGGCGCGCCGATGAACATGGTGTTGTTGACGCCGGTCACGAATTGGATACCGAGTCCATGGGCTGCCTGCGCATACTGGCGCAACATGTCCGTCGCCGGCCCCGCTTCGGGATCGTCCCAGCCCTGAAGATTGATCATCGGAAAAGCGACCATGATGGCGTTCACGCCCCAAAGCGCAAGGTCCTCCATGTACCTGACGACATCCGCACCGGGATTCCGGTGGTACCAATTGTGGAAGTGCGCGGCAAAATACATGCCGCGCAAAGAGCCGTGCGGGGTCGAGAGTCCTCGCCAGGACGATGGCTGAAACGTTTGCTCATATTGGCTTGTCCGGAGAAACTTGCCGGCTCCGTAGAGCAACCCTTGCGGCGATCCACCGGAAACGCGGACGGCGGCGCCAGTTTCATCGATGCGGAAGGCTTCACGGGGAAGGCTTTCGTCGACGGCCAGGATAAGCTGCGCATCCGCGCGCGATTCGACGACCTGGACCGGGCACCGGAGTTGAATCCGATCCTGCAGAATCGCAAAGGTTCTTCGGACCAGCTTGTCATCCTTGCCGGTCACTCGGACCTTGAAGACCTCACCGGCGAGAAGCGCGTCTTTGGGGCGCGCCGTTGAACAGCCTGCCATGCCCGCGCATGCCGCGGCCATCCCTGCGCGTTTCAGGAACGATCTCCGGCCAAGTAGACGCATCACTTCACTCCTTGGACTTTGGTGAACGATCACTTCTCAGAAGGACGGAAATGTGCCCGCATAGAGATCGTCTCCCATGTCCTCGTCCGTGCTTCATTTCTTCTCCTGAATCCGATAGAGATGGGTCTTGGTGCGCAGCAGCAGGGAATCACCGGCCACCGCGGGCGAGGCCATCACTTCGCCGTCCAGCGCATTGACCGCCAATTCGCGATACTCGCGCCCTGTTGCGATTATGGTCGTGCCGCCTTTCTTGTCCAGCAAATAGATCCGGTCATTGGTTGCCAAGAGCGACGCCCAAATGTCGGTTGGCATGGGCTTCGACCACACCTGTGTTCCGGTCTCGGCCTCAGTGCAGATCAGCATTTTCTTGTCGCCCATCGTGTAGAGCAAATCGCCGACGAGCACGGGCGACGATTCGTGCGGCGCGTCTTCGGTCATTTTCCAGACCACGTGCGTATCGGTTATGTCGCCCACGCCGCCCTGGCGGACAGCATAGAGTTCGGCTGCGCCGGGAGAACCGCCCGTATTGATGAACATCAGCCCATGCCCAGTGACAATGCGCGAAATCGTGCTGTCGTCGCGGTAGCGAACGCGCCAAATCTCGACGCCGGTCCGCGGGTCGTGCCCCGTTGCGAGAAGAGCCCCGTTGCTCACGAGTTGCGGCTTGCCTTCTACGTCGACGATCACGGGCGTCTGATACGACTTGAGGTAGACGGGCTTAATGTCGGGGGTGTAGAGGTCGGCCGGACGGTTGTAGGTCCACACCGTTTCCCCGGTCTTCTTGTTCAACGCCACCATGAACTGCTTGTCGGTGCCTTCTTGCGTGACAATGAGAAGGTCTTCGAAGATGATGGGCGAGGACGCCGTGCCCTGCATGTGGTCGCAGTTCAGGTCGGTGCGACGCCATAGGACTTCGCCGGAGGACGTGTCGATGCATGCGGTGCCGAACGTTCCGAAATGCACGTAGACGCGGCCCGCTTCCAACGCCGCGGACGGCGTGGC
>JBHEKO010000712.1:0-3411 GCA_041859475.1 Candidatus Hydrogenedentales bacterium | reverse complement strand
GCCTTGAACGGGCTATGGAAGCCGAAAGGCCAGCTCATCAATGTCGTGAGGAGGGGAAGGTTTTCGGTCTCCAGCGTGTACTTGCCGGGGCCGAACACGTCGGCCAGTTTGCCCTGATTGATGAACACCGCGACCTGCGACTCGCGCACTGTCAATTGCGCGCCGTACTTGATCTCGTTATCCCGGCGCTCGAACCGGTACACCATGGTGTCCTGCGAGGGGTCGAGCCACTCAATGATGTCAATCAGTTCGCCACGCAGTTTGTCGAACAGTCCCACGGCATGTACCTCCTGTCGGGTTGGCCTTTGCCCCATGCGGTCCGCATGCTTCACCGTATTGTATCCGATGCCGCCCCCGCGCAAAACGTTTATACGAGTTCTGCCCCGGTTGAAGGTAGGGACGTTTCGCCGAAACGTCCGCGGGCTTCAGGCGTGGACGAAGAAGCGCGTTCGGCGAAACCGTCCTGCCTTTAGCGGAGTGCACTGTGTCCCGCACGGTTGTGTATAATTCGGTGCTTGGCTTGTCAACAAGAAACAACAGCACTTCCCACTCGGAGGTTATCGATGCGCTCTCTTCGTCTTGCCCAGAATATGCTCTGCCTTGCGCTGGCGTGCGCCATTCTCGTTTCGGGCGCGTTTGCCGCCGAGAAAGCGAAATCAAAAGCCAAGGCAAAGCCCAAAGCGCAACCCAAGACCGAGGAGGCGCCCAACATCCTCGATCTTCCGTGGAATCTCAGGGATGCGTACAAGTTCGATTTCAAGAATTCGACGCTCATCTACGGCGCGGACAACGGGCAGTGGTCGCTCGACGTCGCGGGCGTGGGGATGGTGTTCGACAAAGTGCGCACCAAGGTCGTCCTTGGGGACGGCAAGGTCATAGACGTGAGCGCATTTGGCCCCGGCGGGACCACGCGCGACAAGGTGACCTCGTTGTTTGGCGAGGGCGTCGACTACTCGGTCACCCTTCCCGAAAAGGAAGGGCTTCGCGTGCGGCACAGCTTGACCATAAACAATGCGAGTCCCTTTCACGCGTTTCATATTCAGGTGACAAACGTGACGCAGGCGCCCATCGAGATTGCGAAGATTGTTGTGATGGACATCCCGCCAGGTTCGTTGGCCGGTCTCAGCGCCGATACCGAAGTCCACATGCGACGGCTGAATTCGTTCGGGTTGAGCCCTGGCTTCGATCCGCAGGCTGCACCTATGTTTATGATGCTTCAGGACAAGCCCAAGGGATTCATCTGCGCCATCGGCGTTATCCCCTCGGGCAAGGGGGCATCGGGAGTCAATCTGCAAACGCATGACGGCACGTGGCAAGGCGAGGTGTCGACCGTGTTCGACCCGGCTGTTCGGGTCGACCCGGGGCAGACCATCGAGGCGGACCCCGTTTGGATCGTGCTGAACATCCCGCAACCAGCCGAGTTGGACCGGCAGCTCGCGTTTGCGTACGCCAACTTCCGCAAGCCCGCCGCGACCGCGGAAGTGCCGCCTGCGTGGGTAACCGTGGGCGAAGGGGAGTCCATTGAAGACTTGCGCCGCGCCGTGTCCGCGTGGGGCGAGAGCGGTATCCAACACGTCCTTGTCCCGTCGGGATGGGAGGGAGTGCCGGGATCGCTCGAAGGGGGAGCGCCGCGCTTCCCGAAGAACATGGCCGGAGTTGCATCCGACTTTAGAGGACAAGGCTGGAAGCCAGGAATCACAGTAGACCCGCTCGCCGTGCAGGGGGGCGATGCGGCTTGGACGGCGACTTCCACGGATGGACAGCGGTGGCTGAATCCCCTCTCCGAAAAGGGATTCGAGTACGGCGTCGAACAGATGAAGAAGGTTGCAGGTTGGGGATACGGTTTTATCGTTATCGAGCCGTCGCTGATACCCAACGAAGTGCTTCAATCGTTCAGACTTAATCGCGCCCAGGCCGAATCGCTCGCCTATGACATCGTCTCCAAGGCCGCGCCGAATGTGGCCGTGCTACAGGCGGCCCGCGCGACCCTCGGGCCCGAGTTGGAGGGGTGGCTCTCCGCCGCTGCCGCGACGACGCGCATGCGCGAGTTCAACGTGCCCTTAGGTGCAGTCCGGCTCGATGCGTCCAAGGTGGATTCGTTGCCCGCGGACACGCTGACGGCCATGGCCTTCTGCGGCGCTCCGGTCGAGTTTACCGGCGCGCCTTCGCGCACCCTGCTAAGCCAATGCTCGCGCATCTATCCCAAAGCGTATCTGTGGCCGAAGCCGGTCGACGCCGCCGCACCCACGCCAAAGCTGTGGCTCGTCGAGATCAACAAGGACAAAGCCACGGCCTCTAGCGTAGCGACTGTCTCGTTTCCCGGCGCGCGCGCGCTGGATTCCTCCGACCCGCAACCCGAAGCCACCGACGGACGTCTCGTGTGGGCTACGGACGCGGCAACGTTTCTAAAGAAGTTCCGGCACCCGGCGGCGGAGAAGTAGCATCGTGAAAGGCAGGCCCGGGACCGTCAATTTCCTGATTGACGCGGGGCGGAGAGAATTGGTGTGAAGAATGCCAATCAGGAGATTGGCGGTCCCGGCGTGTCCGGAGATGGTGGTCGTGGGGGGTGGCACAGCCGGGGGTATTTGCCGCATTTCGACGGAGACGAGAAGATACAGCACGTGACTTTTCGCATGGCGGACAGTATGCCAAGGCATGTAGTGGAGCAGTTGGAGGAAGAGACCAAGGCCCTTCCTGATGAGAAGCGAAAAATTGAACTCCGAAAGAGAGTGGAGGCGTGGATCGACGCCGGGCATGGCTCATGCGCGCTGCGTATCCCCGACATCGGTCAAATGGTTGAGAATTCTCTTCTATTCTTCGATGCCGAGCGCTACCGTATTTTTGCTTGGGCTATTATGCCAAACCACGTGCATGTTCTGCTTCAACCCATGGGCGGGTGGACAGTCGCCAAGATCGTAGCGTCATGGAAGAAGTTCACCGCAAGGCGCATCTGCGACTTCTTCAAGACCGGTATTGCCGCTTGCACTTCCCCCGGGAACGCCAATCTCCTGATTGGCACTTCCCCAACCCCTATATGGCACCGTGAATACTGGGATCGCTTCATCCGGGACGACCGGCATCTTCGGCAAGCCATCGACTACATTCACATGAATCCAGTCAAAGCAGGGCTGGTCGCGACACCCGAAGAGTGGCCGTTTAGCAGCGCTTCCGTTAGGGGTCAGCAGCAGGTAAAGGGATAAAGAAGCCAATCGGGAGATTGGCGTTCCCGGGGCGCGGTAGTCCGCTTACTGCGGCTACACTTCCAACGCGTCTCCCTCAATTCCGCGAATGAGTTCGCGCAAGGAATCTGGAATCGGCGTGGACTTTCCGGCGCGGTAGTCGACATACACCATTACGGAGGTTCCGTCCGCGACAACATCCTCCGTGCCCGAGCGGAGGAGGACGTGCTCC
>JBHEKO010000680.1:0-14034 GCA_041859475.1 Candidatus Hydrogenedentales bacterium | reverse complement strand
TTTACGAAAATTCCCGGTGTCGCCGTGCACCATTGCTCGACCGTTACGGAGGCCCCAAACGGCGATCTCCTCTGTCTCTGGTATGCAGGGAGCTATGAATCCGCAGACGATCAGGCCCTATACCTCGCGCGCTTGCCTGAGGGGCAGCGCGTATGGACCGCCCCGCGGCGCCTTGTCTGGAACCCGGAAGCACCGCCAGGCAATGCCGTCATCTTCACTGCGCCGGACAAGCGAGTCTGGATCGTTTGGGGCCGGATGGAGGGTAGCCGCCCGACTCGTCGCGGATCGGGGTGGTCGAAGTGCCGGCTTATGGTTCGCACCTCGAACGACAACGGAGAGACGTGGACAACGGACGCGGAGATGCCGGATAGCTTTGCGTGGCTGCCGAGAAATGCTCCGCTGACCTTCAAAGACGGGCGCTTCGCATTGCCGATCAGCGGCAACGTGGATGGCGCCTATGCGGGCTTTCTGCTGATGCTGGACCCCAACCAGCAAACGTGGAAGCGTACTGGTGCGATGCCCGGCGGCGAACAGCCTACCGTGATTCAACGCGACAACGGCGATTTGTTGAGTCTCATACGCGGGAATCCGCGAATCTTGGAGAGCATATCAGGCGACGGCGGCAAAACATGGACCAAGCCGCAACCCACCGAACTAAAGTGCCCGGATTCGGGTATCGCCATGACGAAACTGAAAAGCGGCCGTGTGCTCGTCGCATACAACGACACCGACCAATCGGACCGTACGCCGTTTAACGTCATCCAATCCACCGACGACGGCAAGACCTGGGAAGACACCCGCGTGTTGGAGCAGGACTGGGGCGAGTTTTCCTATCCCTGCATCATTCAAGCATCCGATGGGATGATTCATCTCACGTACACGTACCGCCGTTTAAGCATCAAACACGTTGCCTTCGACGAAGCTTGGCTCATGACGAAAGAGCGGCCAAACTAATCGGGCAGTCCTGATGGCGCCTTCAAGGGGGCGGGCCACGTGCCGCGACACACCGAGTTCACTCGGCTTGGCAGAGGCTCCTCCGTGGGGAAAGAACTGCGGCCCGGGGTTACGCTTCCGATTGCGCTAGCTGGAGCATGCGCGCGGGAATCGAAGAGAGCGGCAGGACAAACTCTGCCGCGCCGAGTGCGATAGCTTCTTTCGGCATCCCAAACACGACACAACTGGCCTCGTCTTGGGCGATGGTGGAAGAACCCTGTTGCCGCATTTCGAGCATTCCCGCGGAACCGTCGGCCCCCATCCCCGTCATGATGACGCCCACGGCATTCTGGCCCGCGTACTTCGCAGCGGACTTGAAGAGCACGTCGACTGAAGGGCGGTGGCGGCTCACAAGCGGCCCCGTCTTTACTTCCACGTAGTACCGTGCGCCGGAACGGCGGAGCACCATATGGTAGTTGCCGGGAGCAATCAACGCCTTGCCGGGGGTGACGGTGTCGCCGTCCTCGGCTTCTTTGACTTGAATGGCGCAGAGGGAGTTGAGCCGGTCCGCGAATGACCGCGTGAAGTGCTCCGGCATGTGCTGCACAATGACAATTCCAGGGGCGTTCGCGGGCAACGCCGTGAGCACGTCTGTGAGCGCTTCCGTGCCGCCTGTGCTTGCCCCGATGGCAATGACCTTGTTTGTCGTTCGAGTCATCGAGAGTCGCGTAATGGGGCCGGCTGCTTTGGGCTTTGCTGCGATACGCTTGGCCACGGCAACGCGCGCGGATGCCTTGATCTTGTCAATGAGCGCCACGGACATATCTCCCACCGTGTAGGCCGCGCCGGGTTTGCACATTACTTCCACTGCCCCTGCGTCCAGCGCTTCAAGGGCGAGGTCCCCGCCTTTCTTCGTAAGTGACGAGACGACGATAACCGGCAGGGGATGATGCTGCATGAGCTTGCGCAGAAAGGTTATGCCGTCCATCCGCGGCATTTCGATGTCGAGCGTGAGGACGTCCGGCTTGAGCTCGACAATTCTGTCGCGAGCCACATAAGGATCGGGGGCCGTGCCTATCACTTCGATTTCAGGGTCGCGCGCCAGTTCGCGGGAGAGTATTTCGCGAACCATAGCCGAATCATCGACAATGAGAACACGAATGCGTTTGCTCTTTAGCAGCGACGGCAGGACCGGCGACGCTCCCTCATTTCTGGTCATCATGCCCACTTCCTCTCTTCAAACGGAATGGATCGACAATCCGCGCTTACGCTTCTTTCGTCTCCAAATGCAACAGCACGGGAAACTCATCCACTACCACCAAGGCCGTGCTCTCTCCGGCAGCCAACGAGTCCCACGCCTCGCTGTCCATGGCCTCCACGACAGGAGGCGACAACGCAAACACGGGCTTTGTCCCCGCGATGGCCGTTAGCGCGTGGCCGCAGGTCACATTGAGCAGTTCCTTCACCGCGTCTTCCGCTTTCGCCTTGTCCTCGGCCTCATCGGGCTCGATGCCCAGGAGATTTGCCGCAACGATGGGGCACATGGCCTCGGGCAGCGCCATAATCATCGACCCGCTGAAAGGCCCCGTGAATGCCATGGAGACTCGAACCGCGGAGTCCGAAAGGGGTGGGAGTTCGTCCAGACTCACGGGATCGGCGAACAGGAAAGCCATCTGCTCGAGGATTTCGGAAAACTCGCGCCTCAATATCTCTTTCACATCAGTTTCCATGGTCGATTCCCAGCACGTTTTCCACGACATCGCGGATTTTTTCGGGAGTGAACGGCTTGCGCACATACGCGCGCACGCCTTTTGCGAGCAACTCTTCGACTCGAGTCTCGCTCCCTTCCGTGGATATGACCACGACGGGGATGCTCTTCATTTCATCGTCCTGCGACATGCGCTCCACCAACTCAACGCCGGTCATCCCGGGCATGTTGATGTCGGTGAGCACGAGATCGATCCAGTTCTCCTTGAGGAGCGAGAGCGCTTGCTCGCCTCCGGATGCCTGGTACAACTCACCAAGCGGCATGCCCGCAAGGCGAATTGTCTTTGCAATTATCGCCCGCACTGTGTCGGAATCGTCCACCAAGAGAATGTTAACGGCCATGTCTATACGCTCTCCGTCTGCAGAAAAAACTCCCCCAATTCCGCCAAGGCGCTCAAGACCTTGCTTACCACCGCCTCCGTACTCTCCGGAGTGAGATTGAGTCGCTCGATAGTTCGCGGGCTCACAACATAGTTTATGCCGTCCGCTCCCAATGAAATGCCGCACAAACGGCCTATGTGATCGCCGACGTGTACCAAGTCCGCGACCAAGGCGCTGTCGTCCGGCACTGAAGAAGGCTCATGGTGAAAGCGAACGATGTCTGCAATTTCGTCCGGAATCCTCCAGCAAGCGAGCAGAGCTGCACCAACCTCGCTATGGTCGATGCCAAGTACCCTGCGCTCCGCTTCTTCGAAAGACATGCCCTCCCCGAATGCCAGATCGATGATGGGCTTTGCCTCGATGTTGAGGTAGGTTCCCAGCACGACCTTGCCGATATCGTGGAGTAGCCCAGCCGTATAGGTGTATTCGGGGGCGTTCAATTTCAGTTCGCGGGCCATTTGCTCCGCCGCGACCGCCGTGGCCACGCTATGCGCCAGCAGCGCGCCCGGAGGCAAATCATAACCCGTTAGGTATGGCTTCATTCGAGGCGCGACGGCTGTCGTGATGACGAGCTGCGCAATGCGCTTCGTGCCAAGGCGGACTACGGCGTCTTTTACCGAGGCAATGGTTCCACGTCCGCCGAAGTATGCGGAATTGGCGAGCCGAAGGATATTCGTCGCAAGTCCCGCATCGCATTCAATGATCGCTTCGAGGTCCGAAAGAGACACGTTCGGATCCTGGACAATACTCACGGATTCGATCGCCGACGCGGGCAAGGACGGCACAAGCTTGACCTCTTCAAGTATTTGATCGCGCGTATTCACAATTCGCGCTCCACGCCGCCCGAGCGAATTACCGTACGTCCGGTATCCAGAAATAGATACAACGTTCGTGCAGCCGTTCCGCCCACATCCTCGGAGGCAATGAGGATGTCGTTCTTCCACAACACTTTTCGCACGACCGTGTAGTTGCGTTCGCCGATTTTGAACATGCCGTTATCGTTCAACGGTGAGGCCCCACCGGCGACCTTGGCGACCAGGCGCCTGCGGCTGCCGCCCATATCCATAACGGCTTGGATGAGCGCTGGCACGCCGGTGTCCGTGAACATGATGGGGTTCTCTTTGGCCTTCTGGGGATCCAATCGAGAAATAGGCAGCATGCAGTGCGCCATACCGCCGACCCGAAGCTCCGGATCGTAAATCGTAATGCCGACGCAGGACCCCAACGAATACGTGACGATGATGTCATCCGGCTTCGACGAGACTTTCATTTCCGATATGCCGACGGTATGCGTCACGGGCCAATCCTCATTGCAGCTATTTCGTGTAAACGGATGGTCGCACAGGCTTGAAACGGCTGACCAGACCGGTAAGGCTTTCGGAGTGCCCCACCATCAGGAAACCACCTGGCTTCAGAAGGCGATACATATCTTCCAAAAGTCTCGCGCGAACTTGATTGTCAAAGTAGATCATTACATTTCTGCAGAATATTACGTCCAGCGGTCCGCGCATGGGAAACGGCGGAGTCGAAAGGTTCAACCGCCGAAACGACATCATCGACTTGAGCCGGTCCTTGACTCGATAGACAGCCCCATAGTCGTCACGCACTGCTTCGAAGTATTTGTCCCGCAACATGAATGGAACCCCCTCTACGCGGTTCCTGTCGTACTCTCCACGCCGGCACTGTTCCAGAACCCGCGTCGAGATGTCCGTCGCCAGAATCTTCACGTCCGAGGCTTGCGTTCCGAGAGCTTCCATGACAACGATGGCAATGGTGTAGGGTTCTTCGCCCGTGGAACTGGCCGCGGACCAAATCCGAAACTTGCGCTGCCCTTCGGACCACCACTTGCGCAACAGGGAGTCGAGCAAGTCGAAGTGCTGCGGCTCCCGGTAGAAGCTGGTGACGTTCGTCGATATGACATCGAGCAGTTGAACCAACTCCTGGCCGCTATCGTCGTTCAAAACCCATTGCAGGTACTCTCGCGGATCGGCAATTCCCAGTTCCCGCATGCGCTTTCCAATACGCGAGGATACGAGGGCTTCCTTTTGATCCCCAAGCTTGATTCCGCTCTTGTCGTAAATGAGTTGGCGAAACTTGTCGTACGTGGTCCGGTCAAGTTTGTTCTCACCTGTCTGTGTTTCCATTACAAATACCAATCCGTGGTCCGCAGTCTCTGTACCTTCAGGACCGCGATTTCACCCGTGCCCGTATCGAATACGACCTTTCTGCCCACGGACCCCCCTACATCTTCGGATACGATTCGGATGCCTTTGCGCCCCAAGATTTCCCTCGCTATTGAGACATTCTGTTCGCCGATCCGCAATCCTTGGTCCTCTTCCGGCGCGCCCCCGCCCAGCACTTGGGCCACAACGTCCCTGCGGCGCGACCCCGCTTCTTCCATCATGCGGATAAGCGCAGAAATGGCCACATTGCCATACTGCGGGGTCGCTTTCGACTGGTCGCTTACGAGGGGCTTCAAATAATGATTCATCCCACCCATTTGCAGCATGCGGTCATACAAGCATACCGCCACACAACTACCCACCACTGTTCGCAAGGTCGTCGGCTGCTTGCTGAAGTACACAAAGCCGGGCTCCAGAAAATATGTGCCAGCGCGGACCAGCTTCATCGTTGCACTTGCATCCGGTCTATTCCCCTATCCTGGATCGTTCATCCTGTCTACGAGGATACTTTGGCCAAGACTTCCTGTATTTTCGCAACAATCGTTGCCGGCTCAAATGGCTTGATGATGTAATTGTTCGCCCCGGCTTTGAGCGCGTCGATGACGCGGCTCTTTTCCGCCTCCGTCGTGACCATGATGATCGGCATGGTCTTGCCCGTGGCCCGTATTGCCTTGACCGCGTCGATGCCGAGCATGTTCGGCATGTTCCAGTCCATGAGCACCAACCCATAGTCGTTCGAGCCTGTCGCCTCTAAGGCTTCCTGCCCATCCGAAGCCTGGTCGACTTCCGTAATATTCGCGCGGCCCAGCGCGCCGATAAGCACGCGTCTCATTACTGCCGAGTCATCTACAACCAATGCTCGCATTCTTCAAGTCCTCCTGATTGACTATTGCGGAATCGACTCAAACGTCACCCTCAGACTGAATTCACCCAAATCGCTCTTGAAAGGGACTTCCAGCCAAACGGCCTGGGAAGGGTATTCCACCGTATAGCTGTTGCCTCGAACGACGGTCGGAAGACTTAAGTCCAACGGCTTGCCTTCCCCTTTGGTCATCCGGGCCTTGGCGCCTCCGGCAACAATATTCACAATTTCGGCTACACCGTCCGAGACGGTTTCATCGACAACGGTTACCGGAGACCCCAGGATCTTGCCGACCATGGCCAAGGCCGTTGCCGTCGGAAAGGCAAGCGCAACCGTGCCGCGTACTGGGCCGCTAATTCCGATCAGGGCAATAATGTGGCGCGGATTGCTTCCGCCGCTCGCGACGCCAATCTGCCCGCGCTCCGCCTTGGCTTCGAACATGGTCTGGAACAACTCGTAGACCGACTCGATAAACGGATTGATGTGCTCAACTTTCATGCAATGTTTACTCCAGCGCAGCACGGCAAGAATATTCTTGCCTCAGCTTCACAATGCTTACGCATACGCCTCGCGGCGCGTACGTTCTCCTTTGGTAGCCTGTCCGGTGTCACAATACCGCAAGCCTCACATTCCCTTTGATGGCCGTGGCCCGTATCGGTTGCGAAATCATCTCGTGAATCAACAGCTTCGCGTTTCCTACCCAAAGCGTCGTTTCCGGGTAAATCACCCCGCGGATTATAACCTCTGGACGCGAACCGGCGTGCATGGATTCTATTTCCGCTTCAAGCGCATCACTTTCCTGTTTGCATGTCTCCATGTTCGCGATTAGTTGACGAACAATCGCTTGCTTGTCCTCCGGCAATGAATTGAGCTTGTCGAGAATCGGTTCGATGACACGGCTTATCTTCTCGGCGTTGGCGTTCAGTTCCGCTATTCTCTCGGACTTCTCGTGAACCATGCGTCCCATTTCTTCCGTCATGCCCGCCCGAATGCAGGTTGGAACGAGCGCCTCGCATCCGGCCTGACGGACTTCGATGGTTCTGCGCGCGCAGACTTCCCCGCCCACAATGCGGCCCTTCGGCAAAAAGACGGAACCGCCCGAAGCGATTCGGCTCTGCACGACTTCACGCTCAACATAGACATCGCCCTGGGTCTCCACATAGGTCTCCATGAGATAACGGCTGCGCAAGTCTCCCGCGATTTGGAGCGCGCGCGACCCTTTACCCGTAATTCCTCCGGCAACTTCGAGGTTGCCGCCCGTCTCGATATCGGCGTTCTCCGCGAAGCCTCGGATATGGATATCCCCGGTTGCTCGAACTCGGGATCCCGATTCCACATCCCCTTCGACAACCAGCGCCCCGGGATGGTCCACGTGTCCCGTCTCAATGCCGATGTTGCCCGTGACAGTATAGACTTCGTCGACCGAAACGCTTCCGTTTTTGAAGCGGATGCGACCGTCGCGCGTCGCGTGAAACTCACCTTCGGCCTCGTTGTGAACGACTCCCGCTCCAGCTCGAATTCGAGCCGGCCGCCCTTTGCCGCACGGCACGCGCTTGCCGAAAACATCCGTACCGTCTTCCCCTTCCAAGGGCGCAATTACATGGGCCAGCAACTGGCCAACGTGAACTGCCGGATTCGCCCGATGCGTCCAGTAATCGACTGCCCCCGTACCCTGATCGACCGCGAATCCTTCGTCGAAGAAGTCGCCTCCCCAAACGATGCGTCCATCCTGCGGCGCCACGGGAGATTGCCCCAAGGCGAGCTCAATGCCCTTAGGCAGAGTCCCTGCAGGGATGGCCGCCTCAATTTTCGCGCGAAGGACATCCAAATCCGGCACGTCCGAAAGCCCCATCTTGGATAGCCGCTGGAACACGTTGTCCGTTAGCGTCGTGGCTTCCCTAACCGGAGCCGTACACACCAACATCACCGACAGGCGATCTTCGGATACGCGAATGTCGAATGCCATGTCGGTTGTCATCGGAACAGCCCCGCCACGTTTTGCACATGTTCAACGGTTGACGACCTGCAACTCTCAAGCTGAATACGAAGGAATATCCGGCAAGCCATTCCGGGTGACCCAGTTCTGTCCGTCAAGGATTGGCTCCGCGTCTCTTCATTCGGATTCACATCCAGTTTCACCAACGAAGCCTTACCTGGCGCTCGCGTTTGCGAGCACACATGCCGCTCTTCCCGGTCGCGTATGCCTCCGGACCACCTACGCCCAAAGGCCCCGAAAAGCGACGCGGTCAGGGTATCTGGTTCAGCGACGCAATCTCGCCCCACGATAGAACCTTGTCTACGTCGAGCAACATGACGACTTTCGACCCGACCTTACCCATACCGAGTATGAACTCGGTCTTTACGTCGGCGCCGAAGGAGGGGGCAGGTTCGATCTGCTCGCCCGCCACACCCAATACTTCCGACACTTCGTCGACAATAATGCCCATGGTGACTTGGTGGTTGGCATTCTTCACCTGCACGACGATGATGCACGTGCGGGAAGTGTCTTCGCGGACTTCCATGCTGAACTTGCTGCGCAAGTCGATCACCGGTATCACTTTCCCGCGCAAGTTGATCACGCCGCGCACATATTCAGGCGTGCGCGGGACGCGCGTCACCGTCATCATCCCGATGATTTCCTGGACTTTCAGAATCTCGAGTCCGTAGATCTCCTCCCCCAGGACGAATGTGAGATACTGACCTGCTTTGTCGGCCAACGACACAGCGCCACTGGCTTTCCCTGAGATATCATCGACTGAATTCACCATATTCCATCTCCTTCGCGACGCTGCAAGCACTCTAGCCTCATGCGCATTCCAAACGTTGCTCCCAATTTTCTTTTGCTCAGTTCGGTCTGACGGATTCCTCTTCGCGCTCCACCGGTTCGGCTTGGGCCGTTGAAGTTCCCATCCGAATGAGACTTGCGACGTCCAATATCAAACCGACGTTCCCATCGGACATAATGGCCGCCCCGGCGATCCCGGGCAGTCCGCGCATCGTCTCTCCAAGCGACTTGATCACCGTCTGTTGCTTCCCCAAGAGGTCGTCAACGATCAGACCCATTCGACGCCCTTCGTCCTCCACGATGACGATTAGGTTCGATTGGTTGGCTTGAGTGCCGTTGCCCACATTGAAGAGCTCTCTCAAAACGAACACGGGGATCAACTCGCCTTGGATCTTGAGCATAACTCCACGCTGCACCACGGTCAGCAAGTCGCCCGGCTGAGGACGAATGGAGCGGACCACCGCCAGCGTGGGAATGATGTAGCGCTCCGTGCCCACGCGCACTACCATCCCGTCGATGATGGCCAGGGTGAGGGGCAGACGAATTGAGAACGTGGCGCCTTTGCCCTTCTCGCTCTTGATGTCGACTTGACCGCGAAGCGATTCGATGTTTCTGTGAACAACGTCCATTCCAACACCGCGTCCGGAGACATCCGTAACCGTCGTGGCGGTCGAAAATCCGGGTTCGAATATTAGCGCCCACGTATCTTCGTCGGAGAGAACATCCGTTTCGGAGATGATACCCCGTTCTTTCGCCTTGGCCAGAATCCTGTCCTTGTCCAGTCCTCGGCCATCGTCCTGAACTTCGATGTGAATGCTTCCGCCTTTGTGAAACGCCCTCAACTCGATCCGCGCAATGGCGCCTTTCCCCGCGGCAATGCGATCCTCCTTGTGCGACTCGATGCCATGATCCACCGCATTGCGCACGATGTGCACCAGCGGATCTCCAATCTTGTCCACCACGGTCTTGTCGAGTTCGGTATCGTCGCCCGTCATGACAAACTCGATTTGCTTGTCGGCTTTGCGGGCAAGATCGCGCACGAGACGCGCCATCTTCTGGAAAGTTGCCTTCACGGGCACCATGCGCAAGGCCGTGCCGATTTCCTGGAGTTCCCGCGTGATTTTGTCCAAGCGATTGATCTGGCGAATCATGGAAGGCGAGGCATTCTCCAGGATCTCGGGGGCTTGGCAAACCATGGATTCGGCGATGACCAATTCTCCAATCAAATCGATCAGCCTATCCAGACGCTCCGCGTCTACTTTGACGGCTTCCTTGAGTTCGATAACTCCCTGCCGGAGCTGTCGTTGCGTGCGCAGTGCAGCCGCCACATCTTCGGCGTTTGCAGTGCCCTTTCGGATCAGAATCTCCCCCAAAGGAGCCTTGTCGGCGGCATGGAGGTCTTTCATGGCTACGTCGATGGATTCTCGTGTGGCCACACCCAACTCGATCAAGATGACCTCGATAGGGCGTTCGTCGTTGTTTTGCGCTTGGGTCGAAATTGCCTGTGCCAGTTGCGGCCACGTGATCACACCATGGCGCACAAGAATCTTGCAGGTTTCGGCGTCGTCGGGATGGATGCGCTGACCGGCAATGGCCTGCTCCACCGTTTGGCGGTCCGCAATCCCGCTCTCAACGAGGATGTCGCCCAAGAGGATACTGGAACTTGTCTCTACCGTTTCGCCCGGATCTTTCCATGTACCTTCTGCTGCTTCTCGCAAGCGTTCCGACAGGTCCGAGGCGTGCTCTTCCTCGACGTGTTCGCCGTCGCCCAAACCAAGGTCTGCGGTGTGCTGGAGCATGTGTTTCATGCACGATACAGCCTTCAACATGAGGTCGATGTTGCCGCCTGTGAGGGTGACCTCTTCCCTTATGGATCGCTCCAGAAGGTTCGCGCACGCCAGCGCCAATGCTTCGATGGAATGCATTTCCAAAAATGCAGCCGAGCCGCTCACCGTATGAAGCAATCGGAAGGTCGCGCGGCAGCACTCCTTGTCGGAAGGATCGCTGTCGAGAGCCACCATCCGCACGTCCGCGTCCGTCAAAAGACTTTCCATTTCCGGAACTGCGTCTTCGAGTGCCACCAAGCGGGCTTCGGCCGCGTCCGGTCTCTCCGGGGAGGCAATGCTCTCGGTAGTCATTGCGTCAAAGCTTGGGAAGATCACTTCCTCCAACGGGCGCCCGTCCCGCAAAAGCTCCTGCAATGCCGAGACCGTTTTGGATACTAGATCCATGGCGGTAGACGGTTCCGTCACGTCCCCGAGGATGATTCCTTCTACCATTTGTGCGGAAGCCGTGAGGGCTTCCATTGCGCTCTTCATTTCCTGCGACAGCGCCCATTCGTGAAGCGCCTGCAATTCCGAATGAAGGTTGGCAAGCGCGGGGAGGTCGGATGCCTCCATGAGCACCAGAGTCTCCGCTAGTTTTTCGAGTCTCTCCAGTACCGTGTCCATGTAACTGCCAGTCTTCCTCTTCACGTCGCTCAGTGGCGACACTTAGGCGCTCTCATCCATTCCTGCAATGCCTGAGCGACAGCAATTCTGCTCCGCATTTGCAGCGTCGAGTGGAAAAGCCTGTTGACCGGAACGCCCCCGAAGTAAATCTGCGAGAACGCAGAAACCCATGTCAATGCAAGCTTAGCATGTAGACGGCAATGTGTCAATATACAAACTGGACAAAACTCGATAATCTATGTCTTTCGACTGGGATTGCGGAATAAGTGGCCTAATCTGGAGTGCGCGTGTTGCCATGGTTCGTTTGACTGCTTCTTTAGCCCGAAGCCTCTCTTCGCAGGCTCTTAACCAGCTCAAGCAATCGCCCATCTACGTCGTAGTAGCGAAGAATTCCTTTCTTATCAATCAGTACGGTCTGCGGAATAGCAAAAATGTTGTAGTTGCTGAATGTGCGCGTTTCTCGATCCTTGCCTGTGACAAACGCGACCCGTCTGTTCTTCAGATACTCCATGACCTCTTCATTCGTGTTCCCGCTGTCGTGGATTCCGATGACTGCGACATCCCCGCTCGCCGCGTAAAGCTCATTGAGCGTATTCATGAGGTCCAGGGCTGCTATGCCGCGTTGGGTGGTGTCGAATCCGCCCCAAAACGTTACGACCACGACTTTTCCCCGAAGTGCGGCGAGCGAAACGGCGTCAGCCTTGCCCGTCTGGCCATCGGGCACATTGAACCAGCTATCGCATTCAAACTCCGCGGCGGGTCTATCGCGGTACGACGCGAGTTTGTTGGTAACGTGCTCAGGCCTGCATTCGGAGGTGTCGGGCGTGAAGACCGAAAGGCGCAGCGACACCGGAGACAACTTGTCAAGCGCGACCTCGAAATCCGCGCGCTCGAACCGAAGTGCGTGTTCCGCTCTAAAACGGGCCATTGCGTCTTTCGGGGCCCGCTGCAACTGTAGCTGAAACTTCCCTTTATCGTCCGTGATGGACCATACCGGGGGGTCTGTATCAATCGACGAGACGACCGTGTTCGACGCAGGCGCTCCCTCCGAATCCACGATAACGCCCTCTATGGAGGGCAACGCTCGCAGCCGGACCGGTTGCTCGATTCGGATATCCTCGCCCACCATCGTCACATGGACATCGCCGACATATTCTGAGATGTAGCCATCAGGCGGGACAACGTGAACCTGTCCTTCTCCTGAGCTTGCTTGTAGCGAAAAGCCGCCGTCGTTCGAAGTCAGCGTCTCGTCCAAGACTAGATTGCCGGCGACATACTGGACGGTGACGCCTGCAACGGCCTTATCATCCAGCGCCAAAACGCGACCGGCAATCTGGTGCGCGTCTTCAAGGACAATGTCACAGACGTACTCCTCTTTTTCGGTAGTCACGGACAGGGGAACCGGCTTGGTGGACGCAAAGCCCTTCTGCTTTGCCCATACATAAAAATCTCCCAGCGGCAAGACCGCTGTGTAGAACCCGTCCGCGCTTGTGATTGCCTCCTTCGCTTCCTGAAGCTGTGGCCCTGACCGGAAAACTGTCACGCGGGCGCCCTCAACCGCCTTTCCCCGCGGGTCCGTGACGCGCCCGGAGAGCGTTAGTCCGGGCGCTAGTTGGACGGCCAATTCCTTCTGGCCTGCCGGATAGTACGGGACATGGACTTCTGCATAATCCCGGTGAGTTAGGAGAAAGGAGATGTAGCCACCCTTGGGGAGGTGCGAAATCTCAAGAATTCCCGCGTCGTTACTTCGCGGAGCCGGAAAGCCTACTTGGGCTAAGTCCTCAACGGATACATGAAATGCCCCGTTCACAAACATGCTCTTGACGCGGGCTCCCGCAATCGCCTTGGCTGGCGCAGCTATGCCCGTGTCCGTCTTTTGCGTTTGCGCAAGCAGGCGAACCCGGATTGCATCTGGCTTGGAAAGCGTTATGACTACGTCCGCTGAACCGATGACTTGCGCATCGAGCCCGCCGATGGCATACCCGTTCTTCCACGCGACGATTTCGACGGGACCTATACCTACGTCGGCAAAGGTGAAGCGGCCCGACGTATCGGCGTCCGCCTTGCGCGGCACCCTGTCCTGATTGAGCCAGACGATTGCTCCCGAGACCGATTGGCCCGCCTCGTCCTTGACCGTGCCTGTGATGTCGAACGCGCCCGCTGTCACCCCCAACCACAAGACCGAGAGCACAGCCGACACACGCGTGAATCCCCTTCGCATACGCTATTCCTTTGCCGTCGCATTGCGGAATGCAAACGCTGGCGGGAGACCAACCGTTTCAAGCACGACGGCGCCCGCTCCGTCGAGAAGATAGGTTGAAGCGGAAGCGGGAGCTTTGCCCTTGAGTATTCGGACCTGCTCCGGCGTTCCGGCATAGTCGCCATCGATAATAGCCGCCGCGATGATCTTGCCGGAACCCAATGCGCGGACAATGGAATCCAATCCGTCCACAACCAGAGCCGCTTCTTCCACGGAACAGTACACGAGCAGCGCGGGCTTGCCTTCCGGAGTCTGGGCAGTCGAGCCCGAGGGTACGGCCTGGTTCCACGCGAGCTTGCTTCCCAACAGGCTCTTGCCGCGCATGGATTCCACCCCCTTCTTCGGGTCCGGAAGCGTAATGGCGCCGATATCCGACGCTTGACCTTGTGTCGCCGTAAACACCTCCGACCGGG
>JBHEKO010000607.1:0-17999 GCA_041859475.1 Candidatus Hydrogenedentales bacterium | reverse complement strand
CGTGCACAACGGCCCGCTGTCCACAACGTGGCGCATCACGCATGCGCTCAAGGTCCCGGATTGCCTGCGCGCGGATCGAAAAGGACGGTCCAAGAAACGGGTGACCCTGACCATCGAATCGGACGTTACCTGCCGGGCCGGCTCACCCCGGATTGATGTCGTAACACGCGTGAACAACGACGTAAGAGACCACCGGCTGCGCGCCCTGTTCCCCACGGAGATACAGACGGACACCGTCCAAGTAGATGGGCACTTTGCCACCCTTGACCGTGCGCTGAAGAATCCTGCTCCTAAGCAGACCTCCCCCTACGGTTGCCCCCTGCCACCCTATACGACGCGGCACGTGTTGCGCTTTGCGTCGCTCTCCGATGGGCGCAGCGGATTGGCCATCATCAACGACGGCATGCCCGAATTTGAAGTCGTGTGCAAGGGTAAGACGAAAACCCTTGCCCAAACCCTCTTCCGCGCCGTTGGCTGGCTCGGACGCGACGATTTCCCAACGCGTCCCTACAGCGCATCTCCCATGCTTACCGCCCCGGAAGCACAATGCCTCATGCCCATGGAATTTCGCTATGCCTTCATGGCGCATACAGGAGATTGGCGGCCTGTCATGAACGAGGCGCTGCGTCACAATGTCGACGTGTGCGTCACTCGAAGCGACATTCACGGGGGCACTGACCTGCGCCAAATGGGCATCAAGCTGGAAGACGAGCGCGCCCTCCAGAAGTATCACCCCACGCCAAGAAAGGGGTCCTTGCCCGACCACTTGCAGTTCCTCGACCTCGGCACGGAGGACGTGATTCTAAGCGCATTCAAGAAGTGCGAACGGAACGAGAATCTTATTGTCCGCGTGTACAACCCAGGCAGTAGCCCCGTCAAAGCCACGATGAAATTGTACAAGCCAATCCGGCGGGCGTGGCAGACAAACCTCAACGAAAAACGTGTAAATCAACTGAGGATCTCAAGCCCCATCCTCCCCTTTGTGTGCGGTCCCTACGGTATATGCACTTTCGAGCTTGAAGTGTAATGAGGAACTAGCAGGGCGCGCAATCAAAGAAACCTCCTCCATGTCAAAATAAAACAGTTGACAGAAATGCCCGTTACTGCACATACTAATGAGTGTCGCTAACGCGATACTGCCGCGGCGAGCACCGCGTGCAGACGGGCAACTCTTTTCACATATGGGGACTTCGGTCCCCGCACGAGAAGAGTAAAACGGGTTCCGCTAGGGGACCTGTCATACCCAAAAGAGGAACAGCCTCCTTGTCCAAAGGGGCTGTTCAGTTTTGGATATCACAGCAATCATGCGGACCAAAAGGGGGCATGCTATGACTCTGCGTATGAAACTCCTGGGTGTCGGCACAGCGCTTACCGCAATTCCACTCGCCGTCTTGGCCGCGGTCGTCTACACCCAAAACGCCGCCATGGTCGACGTCGCGGCGAGTGAAAGCAAAGTACTCGCCTACCAGGACCTCGACCACATCGTACAGGGCGTTAATGCCATGGTCGGAACCCACCAAGAACTTCTAAACCTACTCTTGAACACCGCCACGAACGAGCTCCAATCCGCCGGAGAGGTCTCGTTCTCTCCCGAAGCCGCAACCTGGACAGCGATTGACCAGGTATCCAAAGCCTCCAAGCAAGTGGAGCTTCCCAAGTTTCTCATCGGGGGCGAATGGGTTGGCCAAATCACCGACATGCAAGCCCCAGCCAAAGTGGTGGACCGCGTCAAGGACCTGACAAAGGGAGCCTGCACCGTCTTTCAGCGCATGAACGACGCCGGGGACATGCTGCGCGTCCTCACCAACGTCGAGACCGAAAAGGGCGCACGAGCCATCGGAACCTATATCCCCGCCGCGGGCGCCGACGGCAAACCAAGCCCCGTCATCGCCGCAGTCCTCGCGGGCAATCGCTATGTTGGGCGCGCATTTGTCGTAAATGCTTGGTATGTCACGGCATATGAGCCAATACTCGATTCCAACAAGAAAGTCGTTGGAATGCTCTTCGTAGGCATGCGGGAGGATAGCCTGCTCTCCCTACGCAATGCCATCATGAAGATTCGGGTAGGTGACTCCGGCTACGTGTTTGTCCTGGACACCAAAGGCACCTATGTCGTTTCCAAGGACGGCAAGCAAGACGGAGCGGAACTCTGGGCGAAGACAGACTCGTCCGGGAAGCTGTTTGTACAAGAGATCGTAAAGACAGCCATGAACCTGGCCCCCGACGAAATCGGCGAGCATCACTACGAGTATCAAGATGAATCCGATTCCGCGCCCCGCCTCAAGACGGCACGTATCATGTACTTCGCACCGTGGCAGTGGGTAATCGTTGCCTCCGCTTACGATGACGAATTGCTGAAATCCGCCAACACGGTCTCCCACCTGGGGCGTCGGGCCACCATGATTCTTGGCGTTGTCGCCGTCTTCGCCGTGGTTGTCACCTTGCTCGTGTGGCTCTTCATGTCGTCTCGCATTGCCTCTCGCCTCTCCTATGTCGCCTCCACCCTTCGCGAAGGCTCCAACCAGGTCAACTCCGCTTCCGCCCAAGTTGCCTCTGCCAGCCAAGCATTGGCGCAAGGGGCCAGCGAACAGGCGTCCAGCCTGGAAGAATCCTCGGCGACCCTGGAGCAAATGGCATCCATGACGCGCCACAACGCCGAAAGCGCCCAAAGCGCCAACAAAGCGGCCACGGACGCCTCGGGCCTCGCAACGGCGGGTGTCGAGTCCATGAAACGCATGGTCAACGCCATTGACCGTATCAAGGTTTCCTCACTGGAAACCGCAAAAGTCATTAAGACCATCGACGAAATCGCCTTCCAGACGAACCTGCTGGCCCTAAATGCCGCCGTTGAAGCCGCTCGGGCCGGCGATGCAGGCAAGGGGTTTGCCGTTGTTGCCGAAGAAGTGCGAAACCTGGCCATCCGAAGCGCCGAAGCCGCAAAAAGCACCGGACACCTGCTCGACGAATCCAAATCAAACGCCGACGAAGGCGTCAAAGCCACGGAAGAAACCGCCGAACGCCTGCAAAGCATACGCGATGCCGTAACGAAAGTGGCCACCTTCATTGCCGAAATCGCCGATGCCTCCCAAGAGCAAGCCCAAGGCCTAGAACAAGTTAGCTTGTCCATATCTCAAATGGACCAAGTCGTCCAGCAGAACGCCGCCTCCGCGGAGCAGTCCGCCAGCGCGTCCCAAGAACTCTCCAGTCAAGCCATGGAGGTGGGTTCCATGGTGGGCCAGCTTATGCAACTCGTAGATGGCGTTTCCGATACCACAGAATAGCCAGACGCCCTCTACAATCGCCGGATGAAACTTCGCGACCTCGCAACAAGCCCACGAAGGGCCTGCGGCGGGGTCGCGTTGGCATTCATCCCAGAAGCGTCCGTTGGCAAGTGCGAAAGGCTCCCCCCTCCCTTGTATCGCCAAGAAATGCACGGACGCGCCCCCCTCCCAGAGAATCAGGGGTGCAGACCGTGGGAATTTCGGCGGACGCACACCCCGGCACCCGGTTTACAGTTGGCGTGAAATAGTGTATAAATGAATATTGCTGTAATCCAGACTAGCTGTAGGCATATTGCGGAGTAAGCGCGGTTCTTGTGATATACATACAGAGGAATATTCCTCGATCGCTTTCATCCAGAGCAGTGAGGTAAGTGACCCCCAGAAATCCGTCGGCTCGGGCACGAGTACAGAGGCAGAGATACTTGCAAGGCTAGGCATCGCGAGAGTGATTTCGAAATAGCTTCGCATTCCGTTTGGTAGCAATCATTTTAAGTAAGAATTGGAGGGAATTATGAGCTTACGAGGAAAACTACTTACTGCGGGAATCGTCCTGACCGTTGCACCGCTTGCAGTCCTTGTTGCAATCGTGTACCGCCAGAACAGTCAGATGGTCTCTATCTCCGTCAATGAAAGCCAAAAGCTTGCCCTGACCGACCTTGACCATCTCGTTAAAGGCATCTACTCGATGGTTTCTACTCAGCAAGGCCAACTGGACCTGATGATGAAGACGGTGCTTGCAGACATGAACGACATGGGCGGTGTAACGCTCTCACCCGAAACCGCAACCTGGTCCGCTGTGAACCAATTCACGAACACGGCCACGCCGGCTACTCTTCCCAAGCTGCTGCTCGGAGGCCAATGGCCAGGGCAGCAAATTGAAGCCGGGGCAAAGGCTCCCCTTGTGGATCGCGCAAAAGACCTTACCGGGGGAGTGTGCACCTTATTTCAGCGTATGAACGAAGCCGGCGATATGATTCGCGTCCTCACGAATGTCACGAAAGAAAATGGTGAGCGCGTCATCGGAACGTACCTCCCCGCCGGCGGGCAAGGCGGAACTCCGAATGCCATCATCGCATCCATCCTCAAAGGGGAATCCCACGTCGGACGGACGCCCGTCGGCGACGTAATGTATCTGGCCCAATTCAATCCCTTGCTCGATTCCAATAAGAAGGTTATCGGGATGATCTGTGTCGCCATGCGCGAGGACAGCCTCGCGACCCTTCGCCAAGCAATCATGGACGTCAAGATCGGCAAGACGGGCTACATCTATGTGCTTGACTCCAAGGGCAAGTACATCATCTCTCAAGGAGGCAAATCGGACGGCAAAGACCTCTGGGAAATGAAAGACACGAGCGGGAGATTCTTCATTCAAGACATCATCAAGATCGCAATGCCTCTCGCGGCAGGCGAAATTGGCCAAACACACTACCCGTTCCAAGGCCCGGATGACCTCGCGCCGCGCGACAAGACCGTTCGGCTCATGTACTACGCCCCGTGGGACTGGGTCATTGGCGCCGGTGTTTATGACGACGAACTCCTTGAAGCCTCCAACAACATTGCGGCCCTTGGCAAGAGGGGCAACTACCTCCTTATCGGGCTTGGCGCAGCCGCAGGCATTCTCTCGATAGTTGTTTGGCTGCTAATGTCGTCACGCCTTGCCTCCCGCCTAAGCCACATCGCCGAAACGCTCCAGGAAGGTTCGTCGCAAGTCACCCAAGCTTCCTCGCAGGTTGCATCGGCAAGTCAAGCGCTTGCCCAAGGAGCCAGTGAGCAGGCCGCCAGCCTGGAGGAATCCTCCGCGTCGCTCACGCAGATGGCAACCAGGACGCGCCAGAACGCCGAAAACGCCACCCAAGCGAACCTGGTCGCCAAAGAAGCGGCAACCCTTGCCGAGGCAGGCGTTGAGTCTATGAGGGAAATGGCCGAAGCCACCGAGCGCATTCGCGTCTCCTCCCGAGAGACCGCCAAGGTGCTCAAGACCATCGACGAGATCGCTTTTCAGACGAATCTCTTGGCGTTGAACGCTGCCGTGGAAGCCGCGCGCGCCGGCGACGCTGGCAAGGGATTCGCCGTGGTTGTCGAGGAGGTTCGGAATCTCGCCATCCGTAGCGCGGACGCCGCGAGAAGCACGGCCACGCTCATCGAGGAGGCGGCTCGCAACGCCGAGAATGGCGTGGCGGCTACCCAACAGACCTCGCAACGGCTCACGAGTATTCAGCAGGCGGCCACGAACGTAGCTACCCTCATCTCGGAAATCTCCTCCGCCTCAAACGAACAAGCCCAAGGAATCGACCAAGTCAATATTGCTGTCTCGGAGATGGACAAGGTTGTGCAGATGAATGCCGCTTCTGCCGAGGAATCCGCCAGCGCATCCGAGGAACTCTCGGGTCAGGCCATGGACGTGGACTCCATGGTGCGAGAACTCACACTATTGATAACGGGTGGCAACCACTCCGAAAACGGGAGAGCTCAAGCGGAAGACTAGGGTCACTTACCACAAAGAGAACGTGATGCTCGTACGGTAACTCCCGGAAACACCGAAACTCGGCCCTCCTCAATCGGCGCGCCACAAGTTGGCGCGCCGATTGCTCTATTCTCCCCAGACGGACATAGCGGAGGCGGCCATGGCATTCCCAATTCTTGAAGGTCTTCAACTCGTTAACGGGGTACGTTCCCTGTGGCACGAGATTAAGAGCGGACGCGAAACGCCCAAGGCAAGTGCCGTAAGCCTGCCTAACTCATTGTCGTCAAATGACTTTGCCTCGATGTTGGCCGCCCAGTTGAAGGCGAACGCTTCGACAGCAGGTACGACGAAAGCGATCAACGTTCAAGACCGCCCGCTTCAATCCGCCCTCGAAACCCTGCGTACCGATTTCCAAGCAAAACTTACCCAGTTCCGTGAACAACTCGGCAATATTTTCTCGGACGCAGGCATCACCGGTCTCAATCAACTGGACTTGACGACCGACGCGGATGGGAACGTCGTCGTTGCAAACGACCATCCTCAGAAAGACCGAATTGAAGCTTTGTTCGAAGCCCATCCCGCACTAGAGCTTATGTTCAAGCGCCTGAGCGCGCAGGCCAGCATTGCCCGCACCGGCCTCGACCAATTCCCTCTCGGCGGCTACCTGCTCGATCCCCAAGGCGCAGTCGCCACCTATGGCCAGCTCCTCTCGGGAACCAACAGCCCGCAGCAATTCCACTTGGTGTTGGGCCCCACCGGCGTCAGCACCTACTTTGGAACGCAGGAATCCGCCGGGACAACCACAACAAAGACTGCTTGATCGCGCCCTTCTTGCGGCCTTCGGTTTGACCCCAGTCGCTACCCTATGATACCCTTCCACACTCGCATGGGCGACTGGCTCAGGTGGTTAGAGCGCCGCCTTCACACGGCGGAGGTCACTGGTTCGAGTCCAGTGTCGCCCACCAATAAATGCCAATAACGGCGCGGGTTTCGTAAAAGAGACTCCCGCCGTTGTTCTTTTCACTTCGATCCTGTCTACGGTATGTCTACGTTTTGGCCCAGCCGGGAACTTGTCACCTGTCCCGCCAAACACCCCCCGCTTGACGCCAAGAATGGCCTCGTGTCCCGTGCCATAACTTCGCCGGGAAGACGCTCAGAATGCCCTAGGAACCGCGAACGCCTGCTGGGAGGGTTATACACCGGGGGGGGGCATAAAGCCCCGAAACCTTTACCATCCCCCCACCCCCGCCCGCCTGCGGGAGTCTCACTTATCTTGCGAAAGCGACCGCCAGAAACCTGGCCTCTATCGTGATGCTTTGCTGGTACATAATCGGGAGTGGATCTGCTATTCTCAAATCAGGCTTTGACATGGAAGCACTTAAGGCATACGACACGCGAAGTGGAGGGAATAATGATCAACTTCTACTGTCAATGGTGTGGCACTCAAGTGCAAGTTGATGATGAATTCGCAGGCCGGAACGGGCGATGCAGAGCGTGTGGCAAGATTATCACAGCTCCGTCGGTGCGCCATCCGGAAGTCCCGCCGCCCCTGAAGGGTCCGGAAGCCCTCGCCGCCTCGCCGCGCAAAGACGAGTTCGCCGCGACTGACATCAAAGCTGTGAGGGGTTGGCTCTTGGTTTTTTGTGTCTTGCTGACTCTGTGGTTCCCGATTAGAACAGGCCTAAACTGGCGAAACTCATGGCCCTTCTTGCAGACGGAAGTCGGAAACACTTATCCAGAAATTCGACATGCGTACGCATACAATACTGCGGCAAGCACTATCATCGACTGCTACGGGCTGGTAATTGGGGTGTTGTTGTGGTCCGGGAAATTGCGCAAACGGGCACCTGTCCAAATGTACCTTAAGGTCTACGTCTTTATTTCCGTCTTGGCAACATCTATGGCGTTCCAGGAATTGGCCCGATCACATTTCCGCCCCGACGCACATGCAGTTGCATTCGGTTATGCTATGAGCAACTACTTGTTCACGGCAGTGTGGTTCGCTATTTGGCAGATGTATTGGAGAAGGTCAAAACGAATTAATGCTCTGTTCGAGTAATTGATCGGGCTTACTGAGTACGTGGCGGATCGTATCCACGGCGAAAATGTTGCCGCAAAGTATCCTGAATTCCATACGTGGTTTGAAGCTAATGTCATTCCAGGAGATCCGAAGTTTGCCGAGCGGTTCCAAAAGGTTGCGGATAACTACGGTAGATGGCATGCCCAGTAGGGGACAATTGCCGTTGGCATTGATATTCCTGGCGTTTTGCCTGTGGACTCTTTACCGCTTGCGCGAGAAACAGATCTCTCTGTACGAATAGGTTGAAACGCACTTTCTCCACACGTCGCTGCATCCAGAGGAAACGATACAGAGGGTAGTAGGTGAACACCACCCAAGGTGAGTTCTGCGCCGAGTGCCTTTGTCGCGTGGCACCGCAGCGCGCCACGGGCATTCTGGAAGCGGGTGCGCTTCTGCCCCAAGCCTTCAACGTACCCTCGCCCATGTTCTGCCACCAGGAGTCCCCTTAACCGAGAAGTGAAACTGCCAATTGGTACGCTCAATACCACTAAGTCGTTGTAACACAATGTAACACACAAATAGCACTGTTGACATTTCTCTGGCAACCCTGATATACTGAATATACCAAGCAGCGCATTGCGCCACAGCACTGAGGCCTTCCGCGAAGAAGGCGAGAAACCAGTGGTACGAACGACCAGGATTCCGGAAATGCCACTAGACGAAAGACTACTGAACGAAGTCGAGACAGCGGAATTCTTGAACATCTCGCGCAGCACACTCCGCCGTCAACGCTCTAAGAACGCCCAAGAGGTCGGCATTCCCACCGTGCCGTGGTTCAAACTCGGACGCAGCGTCAAGTACTCATTGATCGACCTCTTGCGGTACATTGAACTTCGCCGCCAAGAAACCAAGCACCCCTATTAGTCCCATGTTTGCACGTAAGCCTAAATTTGTTCCAAGGCCCACCAAAGTTCCTCACCGCTCCGAGTTGGTTAACGAAGAAAGCGGCGAGACAATAGTCTCCTTTGTGTGGATGGATGCAGTGTTGATGGAATCTCCCGCATGGGCTACTTTGACCCACGCGCAACGCGACACTTATCTCACCGTTAACCAGCGCTACTGGAAAGAGTTCAACAACGGAGCGAGCAAGATCACAATCAGTCCAACTCACTTAAGGGGTAACGGAAACAAACGCAAGCGTGGCGACTTTTACTCAGACTTGGTCGCTCTCGATATGGTGGGCCTAATCGACTACTTCCGGCAAGGCCAAGCATCCGGCTCCAAGAACCACTTTCGCCTCAGCGAGAGGTGGCGCGCCTATAGTCGCGCTTCAAAGTTGTCCACAAAGCGGGACACCCCCAAAGCGGGTACAACTAAGTTGTCCCCGAAACGGGACACCCGTCGGCAATATAAGGAGGCCTTTAAGGAGGAAGTTAGTATTAAGCAGGAGATTCCTTCCCACTCAATACACGACCCCCTGGCCTTCGGTCGAAGTATTGCTTCGCCCGTTTTAAGAGTTCAACAGGAACGTAATCTGGACTTCCCCCCCGACTTATGGATGGGTGTGTCCGAAGCTTACGCGACAGCTGTTGAAATTTGTCCGGTCGCGACCGCGAAGGACGAGCATGCCTTACGCGATGCGCTGTTAGCGCTAATAGGTGTGCCTTTTCCGCCTTTGGACACAATGATTGCCGCTATTGGGTTCAAAGAGGCGAAAAAATCCGCGACAACAACACTGCAAAACGGCGGCAACGCTAAAGTCGTTATAGAGACTCTAGCCAAGATTGCCAGTGCGAAGCACCAGGACAGGTAGGAGGGCACATGGCTGGACAACAGAAACGACGTGCGCGGCAGGTATCAGAACTCACCGTCAAATTATCACAAACCGTTACAACATTAGAAGATATGTGCCCATCCCTCTATCTGGAAAGAGCACACACGGGAACGGTAGCACTAGATGAACTCGGAGAGGCATGGGTTGACGTAAAGCGTTATTCAGAAGTGGCTTATAACCTCTGCGACTTGCTCAGAGAAAGGGTAGGACTGGAGCCTATCGATCGGAATGAAACAGAACATAAACTCTGTGCAAAAATCGATGGCGATATCCCTTTCTAGGGTGAAGCACGCACATGTTATCTGCTCTTTACATCAAGGATCGCGCCCGCGCGCGCGGAACAGGGTTACACTTCAGGGCCTGCAGACGCTGCAAGCTCCATTAAAACACCCTCTTCTTGCGCATCCCATAGGACGAGCCTATACTCTCCCACATTAAGTGCCACAGCCAAGTACAGCGCGCTTTGGCACAGCAGTGTTAAAACCTCTGACAGAATGGTGCGACAGGGTAGTTATCTGGAACAAGGTACACTAGTGCTAGTCTTGCATGGCCAGAAACGAGTAATCCTGAATCTTATGCAGGTCAATTAAATTGTTGTCAGCGATGAGGAGTAATGGGCATGGGTATCCTCAGGTGGCTCTGGAAGAAAACATATCCACCCGCAATGGTGGCTGACAATGCCATCAAACAATACCAAAAGGCAAAATACAGAAACATGGGGAACTCTCCAAAAGAGATTGCGGTGCTTCTGTGGCAACGGCGTTATATCCTCAATCGGCCCCTAGATAGCAAAAGTGAGCCGAGACTCCATCACTATATTCAATCTGGTTTCCCAATTGAAACAGTACTAGATTTTTGTCTCAGCTCCCTTGATATTGAGTTCCTATTTGGCCCGCCTGATCTTGATACGTACGAGTACGCAGCAGACTATATAGGAAAGGAATTGGCGAGAAATAACATCCCATGTACCACGAGTGACGTATCGTCCTTTATCGATAAATGGAACCGACTTATTTCTCCTTTACGATGAGGTATTTCCCGAACTCAGAGCGGAGGAAACACAACACGAGCGCTAACAAAGCAAAGCCACTCTGAGGGCAAGAAACGCCGTCTCTTGACGCTCCTCTTTTTGCCGCCGGTGATTTTCGGTGCTAGCTTCATACAATGGGTAGCAAGCCGCCGCGTGGCTCTCACACGCGGACGTGTTGACTACCTTCTCTTTGCCTTCCTCGGAAACGGGACAACCTTCCCCCTCTTGGGGACAATGCTCTCAGATACCCCGCGCAAGTCGTCTACGTTTAGGTGCGAGTATCGCTCTGTGACGTGAATGCTCGAATGGCCCAAGAGCTTTTGGACACGGTACAAGTCACTCTCGTTTGCTACAAGTCGGCTTGCAAATGTGTGTCGTAAGTCGTGAACCCTTAGTCCTGCGATCTTGGCATCCGCGAGAAGACCGTCCCAAGAAGTCTGGAAATTGTCCATCTTGCCGCCTGTCTTGGGAGAGGAAAATACAAGCGTATCGTCCGGACGCTGCCTATACCATCGCCGGAGGGTGTCTTCCACCTTGCTATTCATGGGAAGAAAGCGAGTGCGGTTTGTCTTCGCCGTGGAACCCTCTATACGAATGGTGGCATCCTCAAAGTTTACGTCACTCCACCGCAAGTTGAACGCTTCTCCGCGCCGAATACCGGAGTACAGAAGCACGGTTATCAGCACTTTCAGAAAGTCCGCAAAGTCCAGCATGCCCAAGTCGGGGAGCAGGTCGTACCCACGATCCTTGCGCCACACGTTGGCACTCGCACGGCCTTCACGTAATTCCTGCTCTCGCCTGTCCAGAGCCGCAAAGAGCCGCGTTTCCTCATCCTCGGTAAGCACCCGAGTCTTGAGCGTGCTGTCCTCCTTCAAAGGTTTCAGTCCATCCAAGGGGTTAGCTTTGAGCAGCTTGGCGCTAACGGCCTTGGCGAGACAAAGTCGCAATTCGGTAATGTCCCTATTCAGCGTCGCCGGACTGCATCCGTCGCGCTCTTTGTCGGACTTCTTGCGCCGTCCTGTCTTCAGCCGTTCATTCCTCCACCGTTCCACTTCCGATAGGGTTATGTCTTGCAGCCGCTTATTCCAGAGCGTAGGAAAACATCCCTTAAGCCGTTTGAGTGCTTCGTTGCCGTCCCGCCTTGCGTACAAAGCCGTGGCCTTGTAGGAACCCTCTGCATACTCGCCAAGTGTCAGGGCATCCCTCTCCGTCTGTCGCCTCTCCCGCTTCAGCTCTGTGTGATCTATTCCCTTGTCGGCATCTGCGAGAACCTGCATGGCCTGTTTCCGGGCGTCGTCCGGAGTGAAATGTTCCACGTCGCCTATGCGATACCATTTCCAGTTTTTTCCTCCCCACCAACGGGCGTAGTAGGTGCGGGAACCGGAGGGCATAACCCGGATACCGAAGCCGGGGAGCCGGGCGTCCCATACCTCGTACTTCGTCGCCCTGGGCTTGAGCCGCTTCACGGTATCGTCACTCAGCCGAACACCCTTTGACTTGCCCATTTTTAGCCCCTCCCTTTCCTGTCTATGGCCTGTCTACGGTATGTCTACGGTTCACCCCAATGTACCATGAGATACCGTAAAGAACAAGAGGGCGCACAAACAGCCCGTAAACATTGGCTACTCTCAATTTGCAAAGAGAAAATGAGGGACAGGAAAGCACCCCGGAAGACAGGCTGTAACGCCTTCACACGGCGGAGGTCACTGGTTCGAGTCCAGTGTCGCCCACCAACTAACACCCAATAGGGACAAGGGTCTCCCGAACAAGACCCTTGTCCTTCTTCTATTTCGCCAGGATTCCGGCCACCCATGACGCAAGCACTCGGCAAACGCGAACTCCCTCAGGAAAGCGACACGCCCTATTCCACAAATGCCCATAAGATTCCGCCCTGTCTTCCCGGAGAAGACCGTTCATTCTCACCGTGTGCAAACAATTGACCCGCAATTATGGGCTTCGTGTTATGATGTCTTCACTAACTGCAAGGCAAAGGAGTCGCAACCATGAAACACGTCAAGCGAGTTTCCAAGATGTTGCCTCCCGCAGTTGCGGGAGTACCCATGAAAGCGGTGCCTGTAAAGGTCAAGCCCGCCTAAATCTCTGAACGTATTCGCGCCCACGAGGCCGTTCACGACTCTGAAAGGAACCCCGCTTTCCGTAGCAATGGCCATTTTCGGAGCAAGTGTGAAGCTATGTCCGCGACGGACGGCGTCCGCTGACCGCGGCGTACGGCAGCCATCGAAAGTAAGCGCACTCTACGGCCTTGTCGCCGAGGCAATCTCTATCAATCGCATCAGTTCGGCAACAACCACTTGCTTGTCGGCGTCCGCGGCATAGAGGGCGCTCACCTTTACGCGTGCCGCAGCCACATCCCCACAGGCCTTGCCGCGCGAAATCAGCTCGCGGCAATCCACCGGCATTGGACCCCAACTTCCGCATTCCACGAACCGATCGTTCAAGACCACAAACTTGGGAATCGCTTCCCCCCCGTTGGTCAAGAAACGCGCAAAGACCTCGGGATGTTGCTCTCGCGATATGAACCTTACCCGCAGGTTGGCGCCTTCTTCTGCCATGCGTTGTAGGACAGGCACATGGCGGACCACGTCGCCGCACCAATCCTCTGCTATCGCAATCGTGTGGACGGGCCGGGGCAATGCATGAAGAGCGGCGACGACGCACGGCTCAAGGTGCTGGCCTTTGCGCATCTCTTCCATCGCGGCTGCGTGGTCTTTGTTATCCGCCGCCGCAATCCATGCGGCATACTCGTTGCCGCTGTCGAACACTTTGCGCCAGTCGATTGTGGGTAGAATGGGTGGGCGAGGCATTGACTTCCCTCTATGTTGATGATTTGAACTCGTTTACCAGCGCCTGAATGGTGGCCTTGGCATCCCCGAAGACCATGCGCGTGTTTTCTTTGAAGAACAGCGGATTGTCGATTCCCGCGAACCCGGAGGCCATCGAGCGCTTAAGCACAAACACAGTGCGCGCATGATCGACGTTGATAATGGGCATGCCATAAATCGGGCTCGATTCGTCATCGCGCGCCGCCGGATTCACGACGTCGTTCGCCCCAATCACGATCGCCACATCCACGGTGTTCATGGTCGGGTTGACGGCATCCATTTCGAGCAACTTCTCGTACGGCACATTTGCCTCCGCGAGCAGCACGTTCATGTGCCCCGGCATACGCCCCGCAACGGGATGAATCGCGTAGGTAACTTCGGCTCCGTTCTTCTCGATAACCTCGCCCAACTCGCGAACCACATGCTGCGCCTGGGCAACTGCCATGCCATAGCCCGGAACAAACACCACGGAATTCGCGCTCTCAAGCACATAGTACGCCTCTTCGGTCGAGGCCGATTTCGCTTCCCCATGAACCCCGCTCGGACCACTTCCCGCTGCAGCGCCGAATCCGCCGAACAAGACGTTTCCGAACGAACGGTTCATGGCCTTGCACATGATGATCGAAAGCACGATGCCGCTGGCCCCCACCAACGATCCCGCAACGATCAGAACGGGATTGAGTATCACAAACCCCGCTGCCGCCCCTGCAAGGCCCGAATAACTATTCAGCAAGCAAATGACTACCGGCATATCCGCGCCGCCGATTGGAATCGTGATAAGCACGCCCAGCAAAAGCGACAAGCCGATGGCAACCACGAACAATGCATACATGGGACTGCCGCCGGGATTGAGAACGAACGCCGCGCCCGCCAGGATCAAGAAGAGAATGATCCCCGCGTTGACCAGGTGTTGGCCCTTGTAGAGAATTGGCTTCCCGCCTATCACCTTTTCGGAGAGCTTGCAGTACGCAACCACGCTGCCAGAGAACGTCACTCCTCCGATCAAAATGGTCAGTTGGCAGGCAAGTGCCGTAAACCAGATTGGCGCGGGGCCTTCGGGCAGGTTTCCTGCCGTCCACAGCGGCGCATTGTGATGGTACTCGGCCCACCCGACCAGTAGGCTTGCCAAGCCTCCGAACCCGTTGTAGAGGCCCACAAACTCGGGCATCGATGTCATCGGAACGCGCAAGGCAGATAGGGCCCCCAAGGTGGAGCCTATGAGGATTCCCGCAACAATCCATCCGTATGACATACCGGGCGTGGCCAGGGTCGCGAGAATAACCACCACCATGCCAAGTGCGGAAACGATATTCCCTTTGCGCGCGCTCTCGACGCGCCCCATCCACTTCAAACCAAGAATGAAAGCAACCGATGCCACAATGTAGCTGGCATAAATGAGAATCGCGCAGGCGCCCGATGCCTCCGTTGCCGACGGTAGTACCGAGTCAAGAGCGAGGACGTTATTCATGTGGCTCATGATCGGCCTCCCTTGCCCTTGCTCTTGAACATGGCCAGCATACGGTTGGTGACTACGTACCCGCCGACGACATTGATCATGGCAAAGGTGATGGCCACAAAGCTGAGTATCGTGCCAAACGTGCTGTCGGGCAACGTGCCCGCGGCTACCAAAGCGCCCACGACCGTAATACCCGATATGGCGTTCGATCCCGACGTCAACGGCGTGTGGAGCATCGAGGGAACTTTTGAGATTAGCTCCAAGCCAAGGAAGATCGCCAATACGAACGTAAAGAAGAGCAACATCATTTCAACCATGCTCAGCGCCTCTCACCACGTCATAGTAAATGGGCAACTTAACCGGCTCCCATGTTCAATCTTGCGTTTTTCCAGCTGCGTCCTTGGACGCGTTGGACAGGCCTACATCTTTCCCAACACGCGCTTGAGCGCTTCATTGACGATTGCCCCGTCATGCGTTACGAGGCACCCTTTGATGATTTCGTCTTCCATCTTCAGCTTGAACGCGTTCGTGTCTTTGTCCCAGAAGTCTTCGATCAGGCTACCCAAATTGGAGGAGTACATCTGGCTGGCGTGAACCGCCACACGGCTCTCGAGATTCGCAAGTCCCACCAACCGGACCCCATTGATCTCAATTTCCTGGTTCAGCTCAATGCCTTCCACGTTGCCGCCCGACTCGACAGCAAGGTCTACCACAACGCTGCCCGGCTTCATCTGCTCGACCATTGCGCGCGTCACGATAATCGGAGCTTTCTTCCCGAAGAGCTTTGCCGTCGTGATGACCACATCCGACTGCGCGCACACTTTCGCCATCGCTTCGCGCTGCACCTGTTGCTGCTCCGGCGTGAGCTCCTTTGCATACCCATCTTTGGTCTGGCCGGTCTCCCCCAAGTCCACCTTCACGAATTTGGCACCCAATGACAGGACCTGCTCTTCCACAATGGGCCGCGTATCGAAAGCGTCCACGCGCGCGCCAAGGCGTTTCGCCGTCGCGATGGCCTGTAACCCCGCCACTCCCGCGCCGATAACGAAAACCCGCGACGGCTTGATGGTCCCCGCTGGAGTCATCATCATGGGGAAGGCTTGCCGCAGCCGCTCGGCGGCCACAATCACTGCCACATATCCTGCCAGATTGGCTTGCGAGCTCAACGCGTCCATCTTCTGAGCGCGTGTCGTGCGCGGGATCATCTCCATGCTGATGGCCGAGACGCCGGTTTCCACCATGGCGTCGATGAGTGCTGCTTCATTGAAGGGGTCGAGAAAGCTGATGTGGATGCCGCCCCGTTTCATGCGGCGCAACTCTTCGACGGACGGCTTCCGAATGCGCACGACCATGCCGGCCTTCGCAAGCTCCTCAAGCCGGTCCGTTTCGACCGAGGCCCCCGCTTCCCGGTACGCCGTATCGAGATGGCCGGAGGGCACCCCCATCCCAGCCTCGATAACCACTTCCGCGCCCTTCTTGACGAGGCGGGCGACGGTCTCCGGGATGAGCGGAACACGCATCTCTCCGCCGTGTGTTTCTCGCGGGACAAAGACGCGCATGACGACACCCCCGGCTTGCAGGACTACGTGTTGGGTTGATGAACGGGGCCTTGTCGACGCACGAAAAGAGTGCGACAAAAGACTACCCATGCAACGAACTGCACTTCGTCGATACCTTGTTTACTCTAGACCAGATGGCGAGATTATAGCGAGGCCAGGCTTCAAACGCTACGGGTAGCACCAAAGGGGCGGTCTGCCGAGGTCACGGGACGAACAAAGACAAGTCCGCCAACACGACGGAAGGTTCTGGGCCGCCGCGAACGCCGAGGCCCCATCTTCCATCTGGCGAAACTGAGCAGATTGCCTCCACACCCGTCTCCAGGTGGGTAAGCTGGGTCTGTATGCCGCTTCCGTCGAGGGACTCCAGCATGAGCTGATCCACGCCCTTTCGGTCTGGCCGCACGGCCAAAATCGCGTTTCGGCCCGTACGCCATGTCGCGGCCGACCCCTCGCCCAAGTCGGCGATGACTTGCCCATCCTCCGTATTGCGGACAATGAGATGCGGCGTTGCCCCTTCGGCCTCCTCCACGTCTACGACAAACTTGCCATCGAAACGCAGCGCCCCCTTCCCCAGGCGGGCCGGGCCACTCGCCAAGACCCGTTCCAATACTTCGGTTCCATCCGCAAGCGCGATGCAGATCGCGCCGCCGTGCTCGTCTCCACGCACGTACACGACGTGTGAGCCGCCGGGTGCATACTGGAGGTCGCGAACAGGATTTCCATTTGGGGCAATTTCATGCTTCAGTCGCACGATGCCGGTTTCGCGGAGATCCAACGCAACCAGGCGAGCGCCCTGGCTGGTATTCACTGCCGCAACCGCTTCCGCTTCGCTCGGGTGCAGCACCAACTCGCCGAGATCGGCCAGCGCCAACGTCTCGTCTGCCGCCATCCATTGCGACGGGACCGTTGATTGCTCTTCGCCGCTCAAGGTGCATTCCATCAGGAATGCTGCCGGACTCACGCCGTCCGGGGCGCTGCGTACACCGCGGATAAGGAAGCGGCCCGAGAGCGGCGCCGCCAAGTCCGTGGAAGGGGAGCAGGCCGGCGCGTCATAGTGTGGCGGGGGTGCAGCGCCAAGAGGGAGAGGGGGGGTCCCTACAAAGGCGTGACCAGCAAACGGGTCAAGGCCACAAACGACGCGCCGGCCCATTCGAGGGGAATTCCTTGTCGAATCCAGCGCAATGGCCGCGACAATTGGCTTCCCGCTCCAATCCGCGCTTGCGATTCGATAATCGGATAAGTGAATCCGAACGAGTCTGAGGCCGGTTGCCTCCTCCGAACAGGAACTCAGAGGTTGTTGTGCAGTCCACGCAGCTTCGCTATACGAGCTACCCGCTGCAGGCGAGGCGGCGCCGGAGAATTCGCGAAATACGAAGATGCCGAGACCGGCCAAGAGCGCCAATGCAACGAGTCCCCCCAAAACGCGGCGTGGCATTGTTCGCGTGAAGACGCCCGAACGCGACTGCGCTCCACGTGAAGGAGACGACGCGCCCGTCGTCTGTGGCTTCGTGC